>JBILLY010000398.1:0-5070 GCA_044375835.1 Opitutaceae bacterium | reverse complement strand
GCCCTGACCCGCGCCTGAGCCCCTCCCCATGAGTGCCCCCCTTCCGCTGCTCACGCCCGCCACGCCCGACGAACTCGCCGCCGCCGTCCGCGCCCACCCGCGCGTCCTCGCCGTCGGCGCCGGCACCAAGCCCCGGCTCGCCGCCGTCGCCCCCGACGTCGTCCGCCTCTCCACCGCGCGCCTCGCCGGCATCGTCGACTACGAGCCGAGCGAGTTCACCTTCACCGCGCTCGCCGGCACGCCCGTGCGCGACATCGTCGCGACCCTCGCCGCCCAGGGCCAGTATCTGCCCTTCGATCCCATGTTCGTCGCCGCCGGCGCCACCCTCGGCGGCACCGTCGCCGCCGGCCTCAGCGGCTCCGGTCGCTGGCGCTTCGGCAGCCTCCGCGACTTCATCCTCGGCGTGCAATTCGTCGACGGCGACGGCCGCCTCCTCCGCCTCGGCGGCAAGGTCGTCAAAAACGCCGCCGGCTTCGACGTCCCCAAATTCTTCGTCGGCAGCGCCGGCCGCTTCGGCGCCTTCGCCGCACTCAGCTTCAAGGTCTTCCCCCGCCCCGCCGCCACCGTCACCCTCCGCCTCGACGCCCCCGACCCCGCCGCTCAGGTCCGCATTTTCACCGAGGCCGCCCGCGCCCGCTGGGAGCTCGATGCCCTCGACGCCCCCGTCGGCGAACCCGCCGTCTACGTCCGCCTCGGCGGCCCGCCCGCCGCCCTCGCCCCGCTCGCCGCCGAGATCCTCGCCCGCTTTCCCGGCGTCGAAAAACCCTCCGTCGAAGCCGCCGTCCGCTGGACCGCCATCAACGAATTCGCCTGGGCCCACCCCGACGGCGCGCTCGCCCGCTTCGCCCTCACGCCCGCGCTCGTCCCCGCGTTTTCCGCCTTTGTCCGCGCCCTGCCCGACACCCGCGCCTGGCTCTCCGCCGGCGGCAACGTCGGCTACATTTCCCTCCCGCCCGGCGCCGCCTTCGGCCCAACTCCCTGGCCCGGCATGCTCCTCCGCGGCCCCGGCCCGCTCTGGCTCGGCCCGCAGCGCGACTACGCCATCCACCGCGCCGTGAAACACGCCCTCGACCCGCAAAACCGTTTCCCGTCCCTCCACGACTGATCCCTTCATCGGAGCGTTAGGCGCCCGCCCCCATTCCCCCGCCCCTCGACGACAATCGTCCCTCTGCCTCCCAGCCCGCGCGCGCCCTACAGCCCCAAAAAATCCGACCTCCGCCGCCCCGCTCTCAGCCCTTGCCTCTCCGCTCTTAGCCCGCTCTCAGCTCTAGCCTCTAAGCTCTCAGCCCACTCTCAGCTCTCAGCCCACTCTCACCCGTCCGCACTCCGCTCCCAGCTCCCAACTGGATCTCCCGCCTCATGCTCCACGCCATCAAACCGGAACAACACGGCCCCCTCGGCGAGCCGATGGCCCACGCCGTGCAAGCCTGCGTCCACTGCGGCTTCTGCCTCGCCGCGTGTCCCACCTACCAGGAGCTCGGCCAGGAAATGGATTCCCCGCGCGGCCGCATCTTGCTGATGAAGCAGGTCCTCGAAGGCTCGCTCCCCGCCGCCGACGCCCAGCCGCACATCGACCGCTGTCTCGGCTGCCTCGCCTGCGAACCCGCCTGCCCCAGCGGCGTGCCCTACCGCGACCTCCTCAGCCCCTACCGCGCCAAGATCGAGCCCACCGCCCCGCGCACCTGGAGCGAGAAACTCCGCCGCTGGCTGGCCGCGCAGACCATCCCGTTTCCGTCCCGCTTCCGTCTCGCCCTCCGCGGCGCCGCCCTCGGCCGCGCCCTCGGCGGCCTCGTCCCGGCCGGCCTTCGGCCGATGCTCGCCCTTGCCCCCGCCACGGTCCCGCCCGCAGTCGCGCTCCCGCGCGTCACGCCCGCCCTCGGCGAACGCCGCGCCCGCGTCGCCCTCCTCGCCGGCTGCGCCCAGCAGGTGCTCGATCCCGACATCAACGTCGCCACCCTCGCCGTCCTCGCCCGCAACGGCGTCGAGGTGATCATCCCTCCCGCCCAAGGCTGCTGCGGCGGCCTCGCGTGGCACACGGGCGACCTCGCCGCCGCCCAGGCCTTCGCCCGCCGCAACCTCGACGCCTTCCCCGCCGACGTCGACGCCATCCTCACCAACGCCGCCGGCTGCGGCTCCGCCATGCACGAGTATCACCTCGTGCTGCGCGGCACGCCCGACGAAGCCCGCGCCCTCGCCTTCACCAAAAAAGTCGTCGACGTCAGCGTCTTCCTCGCCCGCCTCGGCCTCCGCGAAAAACCCGCCGGCTGGTCCGCCCCGCAGGCCGTCGCCTACCACGACGCCTGCCACCTCGCCAACGCCCAGGGCGTCCGCGCCGAGCCCCGCGCCCTCCTCCGCGGCATCCCCGGCGTCGAGGTCCGCGAACTCGCCGACGCCCACCTCTGCTGCGGCAGCGCCGGCACCTACAACCTCGACCAACCCGTCATCGCCGATGCCCTCGGCGCGAAGAAAGCCGCCGCCGTCGTCGCCACCGGCGCCACCGTCGTCGCCACCGGCAACATCGGCTGCCTCACCCAGCTCCGCACCCACCTCGCGAAATCGTCCTCCCCCGTCCGCGTCCGCCACACCCTCCAGGTCCTCCGCGACGCCTACGAAAACCGCCCCGCCTCCTGACCCGCCGTATCCAAACCTCCCGCACCCCACCCGTTTCCCACCCTCCCGATCTTCCGATTTTCCAAATTTCCGATTTTCCGATTTTCCGATCTCCCAAATTTCAAATTTTCCAAATTTCAGATTCTCTCCGTCCCTCCGTCCCTCCGTCCCTCCGTCCCTCCGTCTCTCCGTCTTCCGGCCCCCTGTGTCCGCCCCCTCACGCCTCGTCCGCGCACTGCTGATTTTCTTCGCGCTCATCAGCGCGACCGCCTGCGCCGCCGACTCCGCCGCCCTCACCGCGGCCCGCCAAGCCGACCAGAACCGCATCGCCGCGATGGTCGCCGGCGACGCCGCCGCCCTCGGCGCATTCCTTTCCGACGACCTGCGTTTCGTGCACAGCGACGGCCGCATCGAGTCCAAAGCCGACTACGTGAAAAACCTGCTCGCCGGCGACACCCAGTATGCCGACGCCCGCAGCACCGTCCTCGAAACACAGCAGCCCGCGGGCGACAATCTGGTGATCTTGATCGGCGCGCAGGAGATGCGCAAACGCCTCGGCCCGGCCTGGTCCGACGTGAAACTCCGCTACCTCGCCGTCTGGCGTCGCGAAGGCGCCGCGTGGCGCCTCGTCACCTGGCAATCGATGCGCCCCGCCGGCAACAGCACCGTCCCCCCGAAAAAGTAGCCCCACCCCCACCCGTCGCCCTCCGCCCCGCCATCCGCCATCCGTCATTCGTCATTCGTCATTCGCAATCTCGCTCCGCCCAACTCGTCACTCATCACTCATCACCCATCACTCATCACTGCGCGCGCAGCGCGCCAGGCACCATCCCCGGCCACACATAGGCCTGCAGCATCACGAAGATACCCACGAGCACCGCGAGCGCGATGCTGTGCCAGAAGACCGCCCGCAAGATCGCGCCCGCCGTCGGACTCTCCGGATGCCCGCCGGTCGCGACGCTCGCCACCACGATGCTCTGCGCGTCGATCATCTTGCCCATCACGCCGCCCGAGCTGTTCGCCGCGCACGTGAGCAGCGGCGGGAGTCCGAGCTGCTCCGCCGTCACTTTCTGCAGGTTGCCGAAGAGCACGTTCGACGCCGTGTCGCTGCCCGTCAGCGCCACGCCGAGCCAACCGATGATCGGTGAGAAAAACGGAAACCACCACCCCGTGCCCGCCATCGCGAGGCCCATCGTCGTGTCCGTGCCGCTGAATTTCGTCGTGAAGCCCAGCGCCATCATCGCCGAGATCGTCAGCAGCGACACGCGCACCCGCCACAGCGTCTGCCCGTAGATGCGCAGCGCGCGCCCCGCGCCCACGCCGAGCGCCAGCGTCGACGCCACGCCCGCCAGCAGCAGCGCCGTGCCCGTCGCCGACAGCAAATTGAGACTGAAGACGGCCTTCTCCGGCGTCGGCGCCGGCGCCACCGGCGGCACTTTCACGACCAGGTTGTGCAGCCCCGGCACCGGAAACTGCGGCGCGAACCAGCCGTTCAACGCCGACTTCACCTGCGGCAGTCCCCACGCAAACACAAACACCGTCAGAAAAATCCACGGCAGCCACGCCTTCCACGCCGGCCCCGTCTCGCCCGCGACCGCTGCGGCGGGCACCGCCGGCGCCGGATTCGCCTGCTCCTCCGCCGGCTTCCAGAAACGCATCAGCACCACCACCGCCAGCATCGAGACCGCGCCCGCCACGATGTCGACGAGCCACGGCCCGTGGAAATTGCTCACGAGAAACTGCACCAGTCCGAACGACCCGCCCGCCACGAGACACGCCGGCCACACCGCGACCATCCCGCGCCAACCCACCTGCGCCGCCACCAGCCAGAACGGCACGATCAGCGAGAAAAACGGCAGCTGCCGCCCCACCATCTTGCTCAGGTCGAGCAGGTCGAGCCCCGTCAACGGCGCCAGCGTCACCAGCGGCGTGCCCAACGACCCGAACGCCACCGGCGCCGTGTTGCCGATCAGCGCGAGCTTCGCCGCCTCCAGCGGCTTGAAACCGAGCCCGATCATCAGCGCCCCGCTGATCGCCACCGGCGCCCCGAACCCCGCCGCCCCCTCGATGAACGCCCCGAACGAAAACGCGATCAGCAGCGCCTGGATGCGCCGGTCCCCCGACACCCCCGCGATCTGCCCCTGCAGTTTCGCAAACTGCCCCGTCTCCACCGAGAGCTGGTAGATGAAGATCGCGTTGAGAATCAGCCACCCGATCGGCAGCAGCCCGAACGCCGCCCCGTTCACCGCCGCCGCCGCCGCCATCGACGCCGGCATGCCGAAAACCAACACCGCCACGCCCATCGCGATCGCCAGCGCGATCAACGCCGCGATGTGCGCGCGCACGTGCCAGAACGCGAGCAGACCGAGCAGCACGACGACGGGCACCGCCGCGATGAGCGCCGACGTGCCGATGCCGCCGACGGGAGCGTAGACTTGGGACCAGGTCATGGGGTGGGGG
>JBILLY010000397.1:0-5071 GCA_044375835.1 Opitutaceae bacterium | reverse complement strand
CACGTGAAAATCACCCGCATCCTCGCCTATCGTGTCGAACTCCCGCTGCACGAAACCACCTACAAGTGGAGCAGCGGCAAGTCCGTGACGGTGTTCGACAGCACCATCGTGGGCGTCGAGACCGACACCGGGCTGGTGGGCTACGGCGAGGTGTGCCCGCTCGGACCATTCTACCTGCCGGCCTACGCGGAAGGAGTGCGTGCGGGCTTGCGCGAACTCGGCCCGCACCTGCTCGGTGAAGATCCGCGCCAACTCGCAAAGCTTAATCGCACCATGGACGCCGCGCTCAAGGGCCATCCCTACGTGAAGAGCGGCATCGACATCGCGTGCTGGGACATACTCGGCCAGGCGAGCGGAATGCCCGTGTGCGAATTGCTCGGCGGCCGTTTCGGCGAAGACGTGCATCTTTACCGGGCCATCTCTCAGGAGTCGCCAGAGGAGATGGCCGCAAAGGTCGCGGGCTACCGGGCCGAGGGTTATCGCCGATTTCAACTCAAAGTCGGCGGCGACCCCGATGTGGACATCGCCCGTATCCGCGCCGTGTCCGCGAAACTTCAAACCGGCGACCGCCTCGTGGCCGACGCGAACACCGGCTGGGTGCAACACGAGGCGGTGCGGGTCGCCAAGGCCGTGCGCGACGTGGATGTCTATCTGGAACAACCGTGCCTGACCTATGAGGAGTGCCTCGCCGTGCGCCGTCAGACTCCGCACCCGTTCATCCTCGACGAGAACATCGACGACCTCGGCATCTTGCTCCGGGCCAAGGCCGACTTCGCGATGGACGTCGTGAATCTCAAGATCAGCAAGCTCGGCGGACTCACGAAAATTCGCCAGGCGCGCGATCTCTGCGTGAGCATGGGCATCGCAATGACGCTGGAGGACTCCTGGGGCGGCGACATCGCCACCGCCGCCATTGCGCATCTCGCCCACAGCACGCCGCCGGAATATTTGTTCAGCACGACCGACTTCAACAGCTACGTGACCGTAAGCATAGCCGACGGCGCGCCGCAACGCGTGAATGGGCGCATGGCCGCCTCAAACGAACCCGGCCTCGGCATTCATCCCAGAAGAGACGTCCTTGGGAAACCCAGAGTGGAGATCTCGTGAAGCACACGGACGGGCAAAACCAAAAGTTCCACTCACTCCAAACCTGGACCGCATATGAAACCCCGTTGGAGCGGCGTTTTCCCCGCCTGCACGACCCAGCTCAAAAAGGACCAAACGCTCGATCTGCCCGCCACCGCGCGGCACCTCGAAGCGCTCATCGACAGCGGCGTCAGCGGGCTCATCATGTGCGGGTCGCTGGGCGAAAACCAGACGCTCGATCCGGATGAAAAACGCGCCGTGGTGCGCTGCGCCGTCGAGACCGCGCGCGGACGCGTGCCGGTTTTGAGTGGCGTGGCGGAGTCGAGCACCGCGGCGGCGATCCGCTACGTGCGCGACGTGGAAAAACTCGGCGCGAGCGGCGTGATGCTGATGCCGCCGATGAGTTACAAGGGCGACCCGCGCGAGGCGGTGACGTATTTCCGCGCCGTGGCGCGCGGCGGCGGGTTGCCGATCATGATTTACAACAACCCCCTCAGCTATGCGAACGACATCACCCCGGCGCTCTTCGCCATCCTCGCCGACGAGAAGAAATTCGTCGCGCTCAAGGAAAGCTCCGGCGACCCGCGCCGCATCACCGAGCTGCACAGTGCCGTCGGCGGTCGTTACGCGATCTTCACCGGCGTGGACGATCTGCTGCTCGAGGCGAGCATCCTCGGCATCGACGGATGGGTCGCCGGCACGGGCATCGCGTTCCCGCGCGAGAACCAGCATCTCTGGGCACTCACGCGGCAGGGCCGGTGGGACGAGGCGCGCGCGCTGTATCGCTGGTTCCAGCCATTGCTGAAACTCGATACGCACGGGCACTTCGTCCAATACATCAAGCTCTGCGAGCAGGAGACGGGCCTCGGCGCCGAGTGGGTCCGCGCCCCTCGCCTGCCCATCGCCGGCGATGAGCGCAGGCGCGTGCTGAAGATCATCCGCGAGGGGATTCGGACGCGCCCGACGCTGCCGCGGCGCTGAAGTGTCACGCGTTCTGCAACCTGCTTTTCGTCATGCGTCACGAACCGATCCCGTCCACGCTGTTCATCGAGAATCGCGCGCGCCTGAAGGCCCGCCTGCCCGCCGGATCGCTCGCGGTCGTAAATGCCAACGACATTCCGCCGACAAACGCAGATGGCACGCGCCTCCCGACGCCAAACTCGGATCTATTTTACCTGAGCGGCATCGAGCAGGAGGAGACGATCCTCGTGATCGCGCCGGACGCGTTGGACGAAAAGATGCGCGAGGTTCTGTTCGTCCGCGAGCCGAGCGCGCACCTGAAGACTTGGGAGGGGCACAAGCATCCCAAGGACGAGGCGCAGGCCATCTCCGGCATCCGCGAGGTGAAGTGGCTCACGGAATTTCCGGCGATTTTCCACAGGCTGATGTGCGAAATGGAGCACGTCTATTTGAACACCAACGAGCACAACCGCGCCGTCATCGAGGTCGAGACACGCGACGCTCGTTTCGTGCAACAAGTGCGGGCGAAGTATCCCCTGCACGATTATCGCCGGCTCGCGCGGCTGATGCACGAGCTGCGGGTGGTGAAGTCCGAGGCAGAGCTCACGCTCATCCGGCGGGCCTGCGGAATCACGGGGCAGGGCTTTCGACGCCTACTGTGCACGGTGCGGCCGGGCGTGATGGAGTATCAGGTCGAGGCCGAGCTGGCGCATGAGTTCATCGGCCACCGCGCTCAGTTCGCCTACAACCCGATCATCGCGTCGGGCGCCAACGCCTGCACGCTCCATTACAATCAAAACGATCAGCCGTGCCGCGCCGGCGACTTGCTGCTACTCGACGTGGCCGCGTGCTACGCCAACTACCAGTCCGATCTCACACGCACGATTCCGGTCTCCGGCCGGTTCACGAAGCGCCAACGCCTCGTCTACGACGCCGTGCTGCGCAGCCTGCGGGCCACGACGAAAGCGGCCGTGCCAGGCAAACTGCACAAAGACTGGCAGAAAGAGGCCGAGAAAATCGTGGAGGAGGAATTGCTGCGGCTGGGGCTGCTCAAGCCCCGCGACGTCAAGCGGCAGGACCCCGACAAGCCGGCGGTGAAGAAATATTTCATGCACGGGATCGGACATCCCATCGGGCTCGACGTGCATGACGTCGGCTTGCTCAGGCAGCCCTTCGCTCCCGGCTGGGTGCTGACGGTCGAACCCGGCATCTACATTCCGGAGGAAGGATTCGCGGTGCGGCTGGAAAACACCGTCGTGCTCACGGAGGGCGCGCCCGTCGACCTCATGGCGGAAATTCCCATCGAAGCCGAGGACGTCGAGGCGCTCATGAATCACGGGGCAAAAAAATCTCCGCCTCGCCGATGAGACCCACGGCTTCGTCGCTCTCCCTTCTTGGCGTGCTGTCCGCGCTCGCGAGCGTGCCGGCCCGCCCGCAGCAACCGACGCCCTCGGGGCCGATAGTCGCCGAATCCGTCTTGCTCACCGTCGACCGGATTTTCGGTTCGGAGGAATTTCAGCCGGAGAAAACCGCGCCGCTCGTGTGGAGCAAGCGCAGCGCGACCTACTTCACGCTCGAGTCCCCGGCGCAAGACGCCGGGGCGGACGCACCGCTCGATCTGGTGCGCCACCACCTCGTGGGTGGCGGCAGCGAGGTCGTGGTGTCGGCGAGCGCCTTCATCCCCCCGGGAAGGGAAAAGCCGCTCAAGGTGGAGGCCTTTCAGTTTTCGAACGATGAATCGCGGTTGTTGATTTTCACCAACAGCCAGCGCGTCTGGCGGCAAAACACCCGCGGCGATTATTGGGTGCTGGACGTGGCGACGCGCGAACTGAAGCAGCTGGGCGGGGACGCCGAGCCTGCGACGCTAATGTTTGCCAAGTTCTCTCCCGACGGCTCCCGGGTAGCCTACGTCCGAGCCACCAATCTTTATGTCCAGGAATTGTCCGCGCTGCGGATCACCGCGCTGACGACCGACGGATCGGCGACGCTGGTCAACGGCACGTCGGATTGGGTCAACGAGGAGGAACTCGGCATCCGCGACGGGTTCCGCTGGAGTCCCGACGGCGCGGCCGTCGCGTTCTGGCAGTTCAATACGAGCGGAGTGGGGCAGTTTCACCTCATCGACAACACCTCGGCTCTCTACCCGAAGATCGCGTCGTTCGCCTATCCGAAAGTCGGCGAAAAAAATTCAGCCACGCGCCTGGGGGTGATCGCCGCTACGGGCGGCGCCGCGCGCTGGCTCGATGTGCCCGGCGATCCGCGCGAGCACTATCTCCCTCGCCAAGAGTGGTCGCCCGATGGATCGCAGCTCCTGATCCAGCAGCTGAATCGCCTGCAAAACACGCATCGCGTGATGCTCGCCGATCCGAAGACGGGCGGGACGCGGACCATCCTCACCGAGACCGATGCCGCGTGGGTGGACAACCACAATCCCGTCCACTGGCTGAACGGTGGAAAGGACTTCCTGTGGCTGAGCGAACGCGACGGCTGGCGCCACGCCTACGTGGCGGGCACCGATGGAAAAGGTTTCACCCGGGTTACCCGGGGCGCCGCGGATGTCATCCACGCTGAAGCCATCGATGCCAAGGGTGGCTGGCTCTACTACGCCGCGTCGCCGACGAATGCCACGCAGCGCTACCTTTTCCGGGCGCGCCTCGACGGCGGAACGTCCGAACGGATTTCGCCCGCCGATCAGCCGGGCTGGCACACGTATGATTTTTCGCCAGATGCGCAGTGGGCCGTTCACACCTACTCCAGCTTCACCACCCCGCCAGTCGTGGCGCTCGTCCACCTGCCCGATCATCGGGTCGTGCGCGTGCTGCGGGACAACCGGAAGCTCCGCGAGAAAGTTGCCGCGCTGAAGCAGCCCGCGGCGGAATTTCTGCGGGTCGATATCGGGGGCGGGATCGAACTCGACGCGTGGAGCCTGAGCCCGTCGGCGTCCGAGACGCAGCGTCCGCATCCGCTGCTGTTTCACGTGTATGGCGAACCCGCGAGCCAGTCGGTGCGGGACGCCTGGGGCGGG
>JBILLY010000396.1:0-5081 GCA_044375835.1 Opitutaceae bacterium | reverse complement strand
TCGGCCCGCGCAAAATCGTCGAGGGTGACAGTGCCCTTGCCCACGCCCAAGGTGGCCTCCATGCCCGCACCGCTGGACTCGTGACACATGTTGGAGCAATCGGGCAGGTTGTTGGTGCCGAAGCGCCGGGCGAAGAGCTGCCAGAGAAACGCCGCTTCGTTGCTCGTGCGGCCGGAGGTGTAGAACGCCGCGGCATCGGGCGAGGGCAACGCGCGCAGCTCGGCCGCAACGAGCGCGAAGGCCTCGTCCCAGCCGATCGGCGCGTAGTGGGTGGCGCCGGGCCGCAGCACGAGCGGCTCCGTGAGGCGGCCGGCGGCGTTGAGCCAGTGGTCGCTCTGCGCGGCGAGCGCCGCGACGCTGTGGGCGGCGAAAAATTCGCGGCCGATGCGCTTCGGCGTCGCCTCGTCGGCCACGGCCTTGGCGCCGTTCTCGCAGAACTCGAAGACATGGCGGTCGCGGTCCGGGCTCGGCCACGCACAGGACTGGCAGTCGAAGCCGCCGACCTGGTTGACGTCGAGGAGCGCCCGCACGCCGCGGACGGCACCCATCGCGCCGACGAGGCGCGACGTCACGCCGACGGCGGTGAGACCCGCGGCGGCCGCGCTCGGCGGCCCGAAGCGGGGCGGCGCAGACTCGGGCGGCGGTTGGGCGGACGGCTGGGGATCGGCCATGCGGAGACGGTGCGTATCCTGACGGCGGATTCAACCTCGGAGGACGCGTAGCGGCGCCGGGGCGGCTCCAGGTAGGCGACATGCACGGATCGCGACCTGCCACCTCACGCTCCCTCACCGTCGTAGCCCTGCTCGTGAGAGCAGGGACCGACGCGCGATTGAGGATCGAACAGTCCCGCCTCTCACGAGGCGGGCTACAGCAAGCCGCCGGATATCACCTTTTCCAGGAGGCCGCGGCACTAGGGACGAACGGACTCGACGAAGACCAGCCGGCCGTCGCGCACCGTGATGATGGCGGCGTCTTTGTCGGCGTCGCGGGCGGCGTTGAGCGTGGTGCGGCCGGTCACGCCGGGAAAATCGACCGTGGCGGCGAGGGCGCGGCGCACGGCGGATTTTTCCGCGGTGCCGGCGCGGCGGAGGGCGTCGGCGGCGAGTTTCACGGCGTCGTAGGTGAGCGCGCTCAGGCCGTTGGGCACGACGCCGTGGCGGGCGCGGAAGGCGGCGACGAAGCGGCGCGACGAGTCCGCGGTGTTTTCCGCCGCGAAATGCGTGGAGTAGTAGGTGCCGTCGAGCGCGGCGCCGCCGATCTCTAGCAGCTGCGGCGCCTCGAAGCCGTCGCCGCCGAGGAGCGTGGCCTTGAGCCCGAGTTGTTTCGCCTGCTGCGCGACCAGGCCGGCGGCGACGTAGTAGCCGGGCAGGAAGATCGCGTCGGGCGCGGCGGCGCGGAGCGCGGTGAGCTGGGCGCGGAAATCGGTGTCGGCCCCGGCGTATTTCTGCGTGGCGACGATCTCGCCGCCGAGCGCGACGAAGGTTTTGGAAAAGAACTCCGCGAGGCCGGTGCTGTAGGGAGAGCCGGCGTCGACCAGCAGCGCGGCGCGCTTGAGGCCGAGGCGCCGGCGGGCGAAGGCGGCGAGCACCTCGCCCTGGAACGGATCGACGAAGCAGACGCGGAAGATCGCGTCGCCGGTCTGCGTGACCTTGGGGCTGGTGGAGGCGGGCGTGATGAGCGGCACGCCGGCGGCCTGCGCGACGGGCGCGGCCTCGAGGGTGCGGGCCGACGCACACTCGCCGATGAGCACGGCGACGCGGTCGCGGGCGATGAGTTTCTTGGCGGCGGTGGCGGACTCGCCGGCCTGCGAGCGGTTGTCCTCGACGACGAGTTCGAGCGGGCGCCCGAGCACGCCGCCGGCGGCGGTGAGGTCGTCGACTGCGAGGCGCGCGCCGCGGAGCGAAGCCTCGCCGAACGAGGCGTCGCGGCCGGTGACCGACATGAAGAAGCCGAGCTTGATCGGCTCGGCGGCGGACACCGAGGCGCGGCCGAGCGCCGCGGCGACGGCCAGGAGCGCGAGAACACGGAGGGCGGGCGCGACGGACGGGACGCGGAGCGGGAGGACGCGGAGCAGCGCGGGGAGCATGAAGCGAGACAGAAGCAAGGGGCGCGCCGGGTGGCGAGGCGGCGTTGCGGCCCCGCGGGCCGGGGCGACGCGAGGTATCCGGGCACAAAAAAGGGCGGGTCAACGACCCGCCCCTCGGGAGATCTGTCGGGCTTTACCGGAGCTGGTAGATCTCGAGCAGCGCGCTGGCGGCGGCGCCGGTTTCGCCGGACACCTGCACCGTGTAGGCGCCGGTCGGGATGGTGGCGAGGACGGCGGCGTCTTTGCTGCCGGGCGTCAGCGCAAAGGCGCCGGTGCGCGCGGCGGCGGCGGCGACGTCGTTCACGCTGCCGACCCAGTTGTCGTTGTAGCCGAGAAACGCGCCGGTGGCGTCGTAGAGCGCGACGACGGGATCGGCGACGGTGCGGCCGGCGCCGAACTGGGTGAGGCCGGGGCCGATGCCGCGGACGAGCACGCGGGCGGAGGAATCGCCGGCGAGCACGAAGCCGCTGATGAGCGCATCGTTGCCGGTGCCGGCGGCGCCGCGGCTGGAGACATTGACGAGGCGCGAAGCGGTGCCGGTGCCGGCGTCGTAGATCTCGGCGAGCGCCGTGCCGCCGGCGCCGCGGGCGTCGACGACCTGAATGGTGTAGCTGCCGGGCGCGAGCGTGAGGACGGCGGCGCTGTCGGCGCTGCCGGCGACGAGCGGGAAGGCGCCGGTGGTCGCGGCGGTGGCAGCGACGTCGGCGGCGTTGGCCCAGCCCTCGTTGGACGCGAGCACCTCGCCGGTGCTGTTGTAAACCTGGAGGCGGGTGGCGGGCAGGGCGCCGGCGACGCCGAAGCCGTTGAGCGCGGGGCCAACGGCGCGGACGAGGACGCGACGCGGCTCGGTGCCGGCGATGGCGAAGCCGAGGAGCAGCGGGTTTTCGGCCGTGACGCGGCCTCGGGTGCTGAGGTTGGCGAGGCGGGCGTTGCCGGTGCCGACGGCGGCGGTCTGCGCGCCGACGAAGATCTCGACCGTGCCCTCGTCGCGGACGGCGGACATCACGGAGCGGGCGAGGATGCCGGTGGAAGAATCGATGAACGCGGCGGCGGTGGCGGGGGGAAGGGAGGAGCCCGGGACCGGCGGAGTGATGACCGGCGGAGTCTGGCCCGGCGCGGGCAGGGGGAGCGGAACCACGGTGGCGGGCGGCAGCTCCGGCACCGGATTGGAGAACGTGAACTCGCGCAGCGACTCGTAGATGCCGGACGAGGTGCCGGCGGAGGACGGCGCAAGGGCGCGGGCGCGGAGGTAAAACACGCCCGTCGCGGGGAGCGAGAGGCCGGTCACCTGCCAGTTGCCAGTGCCGGCGATGCGGGTCGCGTTGCCGAGGGTCGTCCACGCGGTGCGGTCGGTGGAGCGCTCGAAGATGACGGCGGTGACGTCGCCGACGGTGCCGGCGCGGCTCCACATGGCGGAGGTGCGATTGGCGGCGACGCCGAGGGTCTGGATCGCGGCCGACGTGGCGGAGAGGCGGGCGAGGCCGCTGCGGTTGGCGCCGCCGATGCGGGAGAAATTGCCGGCGACCATCAGGCGACCGTCGGCCTGGAGCGCGAGGGCGGTGACGGCACCGTTGGGCGCAGGGGCAAAGGAGGAGTCGACGGCGCCGTTGGCGTTGAGGCGGACGAGGCGCGAGGCGGTGCCGGCGACGACGATGCGGCCGTCGGTCTGAAGCGTGATCGCCGCGACGGGACCGGCGGGGGCGGTGAACGTGGTGTCGGCGCGGCCGTCGGCGTTGAAGCGGCCGAGCGTGGTGCGGTTGACGACGTAGAGCACGCGGCCGTCGGCCTGGACGGCGAGGGCGGTGATCGGCGACTGGTTGGAGGCGGCGAAGGTGGCGTCTTCGCTGCCGTTGGCGTTGAAGCGGCGGAGGCCTTCGGCGCCGCCGACGAGGAATTTGCCGTCGGACTGGAGGGCGAGGGCCTGGACGGTGCCGGTGGAGCCGACGGAGAAGGCGGTGTCGAGGGTGCCGTCGGCGTTGAAGCGGGCGAGGCGGCTGCGGGCGACGCCGGCGATCTGGGTGAAGGCGCCACCGACGAGGGTCTTGCCGTCGGGGAGCGCGAGCAGGGCGTGGACGGCGCCGTTGGGCCGCGGCTGGAAGGTCGTCGTGACGGAGCCGTTGTCGTTGAGCATCGCGAGATTTTGCGCCGCGACGCCGCCGACGTTGCCGAACGCGCCGCCGATCATGATGGAGCCGTTGAGCTGGAGGGTGGTGAAGGCGCCGCCGACGAGGACGGAGCCGTCGGGCCGCGCGCCGACGTAGGCGATGGTGCCGTTGATGTCGGGGTTGAAGTTGAGGTCCAGCGAGCCATCGGCGTTGAGGCGGGCGAGGTGGTTGCGGGTGACGGCGAGGGCGGCGCCGTTGGGCTGGAGCGTGGTGAAGCTGCCGCCGACGAGGAGCGTGCCGCCGGCCTCGAGGGCGAGGGTGGAGACGGCGGCGTTGGCGTTGGGGTTGAACGTGAGGTCGACGGCGCCGTCGCTGTTGATGCGGGCGAGATTGTTGCGGGTGTAGACGGTGCCGGTGGCGCCGGGCTGGAGGGTGGTGAACGATCCGCCGAGGACGAACTGGCCGCCGGGGAGCGCGACGATGGCGTCGATGGAGGCGTTGGCGTTGGGGTTGAAGTTCTGGTCCAGGGTGCCGTCGGTGTTGAGGCGGGCGATACCGTTGCGGGTGAAGGCGGTGGTGCCGCCGTTGGGCTGGAGGGAGGTGAAGGAGCCGCCCACGACGATCTTGCCGTCGGCCTGGAGGGCGAGGGCGTTGGCGTTGAAGTTGGCGTTGGGGTTGTAGTTTCCGTCGATCGTGCCGTCGGCGTTGATGCGGGCGAGGTAGTTGCGGGTGACGGCGGTGGTGGCGAGGTTCGGGGTGAAGGAGGTGAAGGCGCCGGCGACGACGACGGTGCCGTCGCCCTGGAGGACGAGGGCGTTGATGCGGGCGGAGGCGCTGGGGTCGTAGGTGGTGTCGAGGGCGCCGTTGGCGTCGATGCGGGCGATGCGGTT
>JBILLY010000394.1:0-5100 GCA_044375835.1 Opitutaceae bacterium | reverse complement strand
TGACTTTCAGGCGATGTATCGCTTCCTCGCTCGCCCCTACCCCCACGGCCCGAACCCCTACCTCGAAGCCGTCGAAAAAAACATCGCCAAGATCAAACGTCGCTCCGCCCGTGCGTTAGCCCACGCCGCGAAGTAGCACCCAAGCCTCTCCGGCGCGCGCCGCGCCTACTCCATGCTTGCGACGATCACCTCCGCCGCGCTGCAGGGCATCGACGCCGAAGTCGTCCACGTCGAAGTCAACGCCGGGGAAGCCGGCGAGCCCAAGCTCATCCTCGTCGGCCTGCCCGATGCCGCCGTCAAGGAGTCCGACGACCGCGTCTTCTCCGCGCTCAGCAACAGCGGGTTCAAACCGCCCCGCACCCGCACGACGATCAACCTCGCGCCCGGTCACCTGCGCAAGGAGGGGCCTTGTTACGATCTGCCGATCGCCCTCGGGATTTTGGCCGCAACCAAGCAACTCCGCGCCGACGACCTGGGCCAGTGGTTGATCGCCGGCGAACTCAGTCTCTCCGGCGCGACGCGCCCGGTCCGCGGAGCCCTCGCCATGGCCCGGCTCGCCCGCCGCCTCGGCAAACGCGGCCTGCTCCTCCCGGCCGTCTCCGCCGAGGAAGCGGCGCTCGTCGAGGGCATCGCCGTGATCCGCGTCGACTCGCTCGAACGCGCGGTTCGCTTCCTCGGCGGCGAATTGCCGCTCGCCCCCTTGCAGCGTCCGGCCCCGCTCGCGCCGGACGCGGCCGCCAAGCGCATCGACGATCGGGATTTCTCGGAGATCAAGGGCCAGCATGCCGTGCGTCGCGCCGTGGAGGTCGCCGTCGCCGGCAACCACAACATCCTGATGATCGGTCCGCCCGGCTCCGGCAAATCGATGGTCGCGAAACGCATCCCCTCGATCATGCCGGCCCCCACCCTCGACGAACACCTCGAGATTCTGGGCATCCACTCCGCCGCCGGCCGCACGATCACCGGCGAAATGGCCGGTGAGACGCGACCGTTCCGCTCGCCGCACCACACGGTGTCCGACGTCGCGCTCCTCGGCGGCGGCACGATTCCCGGTCCCGGCGAAATCTCCCTCGCGCACCACGGCGTGCTGTTTCTGGACGAGTTGCCCGAATTCAAGCGCTCCGCGCTCGAGGTCCTCCGGCAGCCGCTCGAAGACGGCGACGTGACGATCTCGCGCAGCGCCGGCAAAGTCACGCTGCCCTGCGCCTTCATGCTCGTCGCCGCGATGAACCCCTGTCCGTGCGGCTATCTCGGCGACCCACGGCACGAATGCCGCTGCACGCCCACGCAGATTCAGCGTTACCGCGCCCGGATCAGCGGTCCGCTGCTCGATCGCATCGACCTCCATGTCGAGGCCCCCGCCCTCGCGCTCGCCGAACTGCGCTCCGCCCAACCGGGTGAGGCCTCCGTCCCGATCCGCGAACGGGTCAACGCCGCCCGCCGCCGCCAGCACGCCCGTTTCGCGGGCACCCGCGTCACCTCCAATGCGCGCATGACCCACGCCCAGATCCGCCGGCACTGTGCCATCGCTCCCGCCTTGGGCGATCTGCTCCAACAAGCCATGGAGCAGCTCTCGCTCTCCGCGCGCGCCTACGACCGCATCCTCAAAGTCGCCCGCACCGTCGCCGATCTCGCCGGTGCCGACGAGATCGCCGCGCCGCACCTGCTCGAAGCAATCCAATACCGGAGCCTCGATCGCGCCGTATTCTATTGATCGTCGCGCGGCGCCGCCGGACGCCGCTCCGTCAGCCTCGGCGCCCCGGTGTCCAGCGTCCGGCCTCGGTGCGTCATCGCTTTCACGATACAGCGAGGCTGCCCCGCCGCGGCGACACCACCGCGCTTCCCCGGCGGCGGACGACGCGCCGCCCGTCTCCCTTCGGCGACACCGCTTCCGTTGGGAATCCTGCCGAAAGGCTCCGCCGGCTCCGGCGCGTTTCAGGAAAACTCACCCGAAAATCCTTCACCCCGAACGCACGACCGGTGCCTCCCGGCACCGCCCGCCGATCAGCGATCACGCGCTCGCGCCTGGCACGACCGCCGCGAGAAGGAGCCACGCCGACGGCAATCCGCCGCGGTCGGCGAATCGGTCGCACGGATCCACGGTCTGCCTGGGAAACGGGTTCCGGCTGCGCCGCGCCGGCGGCTTCTCGACCACTTCCGGATCGCAATGGACCTCTGTCGCCTATCCCTGGGAGTCCGCCGCCACAGATCGCACTCCCATCCTCGAACCTTCGGCCCGCGGCACCGGGATCCAGATCGCCAGGCGCCGAGGCACGACCGCCTCCGGGCAACCGATATCGTCCCAGCTCCGATCTCCGGCGCGGCGAAGCGTCGGTTTCGGCTCACGTTTCCCAACTCCGCCGACGCTGGCTCGGAACGCCCAAACCTGCCGCCCCAGCGGCGGCAGCGGCGCCGGTCCGGGCAGACGACCATGCACGAGGGTTACAGGAAGAAATACCGTTCCCCGCCCAACCGGTAGGCGGCGCTCGGCGGGCGAAAGGCAAACCGCCACACCGTCGCAAAACGTGCCCACGGTCCCGGCAGAAACGCATCGCAGATCACCACCGGCTGCACGCGCCCACGCCCGCCGGGCCGCGCCGCGACCCGTTCGAGGAACAGGGCATGCCCCTCCTCTCCCGCGAAAAACAGGCACCGCTGCTCGAAGACATTGGCTGGCACCGCCGGGCCGGGCTCGACGGCCTCACGCAGCCACCGGCCCCGCAAGACCCACTCGTGGCGCGCCAACTCGACCACCGCATGCTCGCACGCCGCACTGAGCGACTCCTCCGCGGCATGCCCGTAGACGTAGCCACCCCACTGGGATTTGGCCCAGACCACCACCGTTACGCCGCCGGGTGGCCCTTCGATCGTGAGACCGGAGACACCGGGCCAATCCGTCGAAATCGGCGATGCCGGCAACAAGCCGTCCCACCACGCGATCAGCGTCCAGCGCTCGATCGCCTCGAGCACCGCCAGCCGCCGCGCCTGACTACGGACAATACCGGGAAACGCCGCCATCCCGGTCGACGACGGATCGATATCGAACCCGAATTCCGCGGCGCGATCCGACCGGACCGTCCGATGAAACGCCCAGCGCTCCATGGCTTCGGCGATGGCCTTGTGGCGGGCGACAAGCGCCTCGCGATGCGTGCCGGACCCGTGCGCTTCGCTGAACAAACATAGCGGTTCTTTGCGCGTGAGCCCGTCGACCAAGGTGGCGTTGGCGAGAAAGACCTGCCGCCCGCGCACGGGCAGCAAGCCGGTCTCGATCCGCGCCACCGGCCCACCGGCCGCCGCGAGCACATTCCTGAACCTGAACGGCGCAACGCTGATCATGACGTGCGATCGGGCTGGAGACCGGACAGGGTGCTGGGCGAGCTGCTGTCCGGAGCAGGATCGAGCGCCGCCAGACGTTGGCCACAAGACCGGCCACCCGGCTCGGTTTTTTGTGCGAAATCAATAAGTTGGAACGCAAGCAGAACGCTGGAAACGATGCCCAAGACGAAACGATTCATGGAATAGACAGTTTTCATGGCGCACAAAAACCATCCGACGGAAATCAATCGCACGATTTCCGCCTTTACCTAGTTTCAGGTAGTTTTCGAATTCGACATCGCCGGCATCGCACGGACCGCAATGAGATCCGCCCACTTGGAATCGCTGAGATACAAGGTCTATGGAACAGGCCTGTTTGCAGCGTGCATGGTCGCCTGCTTGGCGCAGCCCGTCCGCTCGGATCGTGTGAGTCTACAAGGAGCGCAGTGGTCGGATCGAGTCGTCGCGTTCAGCAACGAAGATGTCCAGAACGAGGCGCTCACATGGGGAGCGACGGAAGATGCGACCGGGCGACTATTTTTTGCCGGAAACGTAATGCTCGAATTTGACGGCTTGCGTTGGTCCAGGACCTCGGTCCCCGGCGCCTACGCGCTCCGACATCTCGGGATAGACATGAACGGCAGGATTTGGCCCGCGGCTTACGGAAATCTCGGTTTCTTCGAACGCGGTGGAAACGGAGTTTGGAGGTTTCATTCGCTGCTGTCCAAACTGCCCTTGGAAACGCACGAGCTTGGACAGGTATGGCGGGCGTGGCCCCGCGCCGACGGTGTTGTCTTCGTTACAGCGGACCGAGTGCTTCGTTGGGATGGCCACAGATTCACGGTCTGGCCGATGCCGAACCCACGCCGGCTCGGTGCGTTTGCGTCGAATGACCGCCACTTTGTGGACCATCCGATCGACGGCGTAATCGAGATTGCCCAGACAGGACCTCGGGTTGTCATTCCCCGATCAATAGTTCCGAATCGGACCGTGCGATGGCTCGATATTCGGGAACGGAACTGGCTTTTGGCGACTTCCGAGGGCCCCGTCCTGTTCGATGGCGAGGGAATCACGTCACTCGACCCAAAGTCAGATCAGATATTCAAGCAATCGGTTGTGGTGGATGGTGTGAGACTTCGGGATGGACGATATGCATTCAGCACCTTGCACGGCGGCATCGTGCTCACCGATGCGCAGGGGAAACTGGTGCGTGTGCTCGACGATACAACAGGCCTGCCGACTCGCTCCATTTATTCGCTGACGCTCGATAGGAACGGTTTGGTGTGGGCAACCTCTCCGACTCACATTTTCTGCGTGGAGATCGACTCGCCCAGCAAGGTCTACGGACCCAAAGCCGGGCTACCGGAGGTGGGGTATAGGTCATCCGCCCGTTTCTTGGATCGCCTCTTCGTCGGGAGCACGCAGGGACTTTTCTCGCTGAGCGAAGGCTCGGAGAAGTTTTCACCTTTCCCGGGAGTCGGTGAAGCAATCAACGAGGTCAGGACTACCTCATTCGGATTGATTGCGGGAGTCTACTACGGGGCCCACATCATAAATGCGAACGGCGATTCCCGGATTGCTCAGCCCGCCCCGCAGGACGTCCACGCTGTATATCAATCAACGAGGTTTCCTGGGTGGCTTTTTCTGAGCGAGGATCGGGGTGTCGCGATAACCAACGTCCGAGAAAAGTCGCGCCGAGTTGTAGGTGCACTGCCGGATCTGGTCAGAACGTTTGCCGAAGATGACCGTGGCCTACTATGGATGAGCACGATCGCGAAAGGAGTG
>JBILLY010000393.1:0-5102 GCA_044375835.1 Opitutaceae bacterium | reverse complement strand
AAGGCACCGGCGACGACGCCGACGAGCGTGATGCCGATCTGCACGGTCGAGAGGAAGCGGCTCGGCGACTCGGCGAGGGCGAGGGCCTTGGCGGCGCCCGGCGCGCCCTCGTCGGCGAGCTTTCTGAGGCGGGCCTTGCGCGACGACACGACCGAAATCTCCGCCAAGGCGAAGACGCCGTTGGCGAGGAGGAGGCAGCCGATGATGGCGATTTCCCAGAGAATATCGGACATGGTGGAGCGGACGAAACGCGGACTTTCGGGGTTGGGTCGGCGACTGTCAAACGGCGGGCGCGCGGAGGCGGTGTCCGACATGGGCCTTGCGCCGGCGCGGCGGGGCGGGATGTTTTGGCGACGATGAACCTACGACTGCTCCCGGTGCTGGTGCTCGCCTTGGCGGGTGCGGGCTGCGAATCGGTGTCCGACGCGACCACGGCGGTGCGCGAGCGGATCGCGGCGCGTGAGGCGCCGAAGGTGCGGACCTACGCGGCGCAGCCGCGCGCGGTCTACGACGGCGTGCGGGCGGCGGCGACGCAGATGGGCTACCGCATGACGCGGGGCGGCGCGGCGCAGGGGGAGTTCGAAGCGGTGAGCAACGTGCACCGCGGCGATACGCAGGGCAGTTCGCGGCAGCTCACGCTGCGGGTGAAACTCAAGCCGACGCTCGACGGCAAAGGCACCGAGGTGGCGGCGCGGATCGGCGAAGTGCTGGAAGGCGATTCGTCGAATCGCGCGGGGATGGCGACGGAGACGCCGCTCCGCGACACGCCGCAATACGAGGTGCTCTTCGAGCGACTCGGGCAGGTGCTCGGCGTGCCGGCGGCAGACCCCGCGAAGCGCTGAAGGCGCCGGGCGGGTTGCGTTCAACCCTTCTTCTTCTTCGGGGCGTTCTGCTTGGCGAAGAACTTTTCCGGGTTCATCGCCTCAAGGTCGGCTTCGCTCGGGCCGCCGCCGTGTTGCTGCCAGTAGAGCTCCTTGAACGGATTCACCTTCGGCAGCGGGGCATCTTCGTTGACGAGCAGCGGGCGCGACTTGGCCCACCACCGGTCGTAGTCCGCGGCGAGGCGCTGCACGACGGCCGGGTTGGCGGCGACGACGTCGTTCTGCTCGCCGGGATCGGCTTTCAGGTCGAAGAGCTGCCAGGCGGGTTGATCGCCGCCGTCGATGGAGACGAGGCGCCAGCGGGAATCGCGGATGGAGCAGTTCCTGTATTTCCAGAGGTCGGGCGAGGTGCGCAGCGGCCAGCGGCCGACGTGGGCGACGAGCGTGCGGTCGGGCCACGCGGCGGCGGGATTCTCGAGCAAGGACACGAGGCTGCGACCGTCGAATTGGGCGCGGGTCTTGGGGTCGAGCTTGGCGCCGGCGAGTTCGGCGAGGGTCGGAAAGAAATCGATCGCGCCGGCGAGGGCGGGCACGTCGGCGGGCTGGAAGCGGCCCGGCCACGACCAGAAGGACGACGCGCGCACGCCGCCGGTCCACGGCGAGCCTTTCTGGCCGCGCATGCCGTTGTTCCAAACGCGGGTGCCGACGGTGCCGCCGTTGTCGTTGATGAAGATGACGAGCGTATCGCGGTCGAGGCCCTTGGCTTTGAGGTGATCGAGGAGACGGCCGAGGTTGTCGTCGATGTTGGCGATCATCCCGAAGAACTTGGCGGTGTTGGCGTCGGGCACCTTGCCCGTGTAGCGGGCCTCGTCCTCGGGGCGGACCTGCAGCGGGCCGTGCGGGGCGTTGGTGGCGATGTGGGCGTAGAACGGTTTTTTGGCGGCGGCCTGTGCGTCGATCCATCGGGTGGCTTGCGCGAAAAAGACGTCGGTGCAGTAGCCCTTCGTTTTGACGAACTTTCCGTTGTGGAGGATCGCGGGGTCGAAATAGGTGTTGCCGGGAGCGTCGCCGTTGGAGCCGGGGTAGGTCTGGCCGATGCCGCCGGCGCCGTGGATGAAGACCTCGTCGAATCCGCGGCGCTCCGGGCGGTAGGCGGGCTCGTCGCCCAGGTGCCACTTGCCGAAGATGCCCGTCGTGTAGCCGGCGGTGCGCAGCACTTCGGCCAGCGTGACGGTCCCGGGGGCGAGTCGATCTCGCTCGAGAATCGTGTGCGAGATGCCGTTGCGGAACTCGTGGCGTCCGCTGAGGAGCTGGCTGCGCGTGGGCGCGCAGGTGGGCGCGACCTGGAAGTCCGTGAAGCGCACACTCGCGGCGTGGAGCCGATCCAGGTTGGGGGTCTTGAGGATCGGGTTCCCGTGGGCGGAGATGTCGCCGTAGCCCTGATCGTCGGTGATGAGGAAGATGATGTTGGGCTGTTTGGCGGGCGCGGCGTGGAGCATGGCCGCGAGGCCGAGGGTGATGAGCGGGAGCAAGACTTTCATGATCGGGGATGAAGAGGGTGGGGTGGGACGCCGCGGAGAACCGACGGCCGGGGGGCGATGAGGTGAGTCGCTGAACGCAGGTGGCGCAAGTCGGGAGGCGGTGGGCAGCCGGGGGTCGCGGCTTGCAGTCGAGGGCGCACGGGACCTCGCCGGCCGCTACTTGGCGCGGGAGATCCGGAGCGTTTCCGTCAGGCGCCGGATCACCTCGGGATGGGCGGCGGCGACGTTGCGGTTTTCCTCCGGGTCGGACGCGTGGTCGTAGAGCTCGACGGCGCCGTCGCTCCAGCGGGTGAAGCGCCAGCGGTCGGTGCGCACCGAGTCGCCGCGCGCCGCGCCCCGGGTGACGAGGGTGAAGGCGGCGGGCTTTCCGGGCGCGGACGGATCGCGCAGAAGCGGCCGGAGGCTTTGGCCGGCGAGGTCGGCCGGCGGCTTCAACCCGCAGAGTTCGGCGATCGTGGGATAGAGATCGACGAACTCGACGAGGCCGCGGGCGACGCCGGGCTTGATGCCGGGTGCGGCGATCAGCAGCGGGGCGCGGCAACTGCGCTCGAAGAGCGTGTTCTTGTTCCACCACGTGCGCTCGCCGAGGTGGTAGCCGTGATCGCCGAGGAAGACGACGATCGTGCGCTCCCAGAGTCGCAGACGGTCCAGTGTATCGAGCACGCGGCCGACCTGGGCGTCCATGTAGGAGGTGCAGGCGTAGTAGGCGCGGAGAAACTCGCGCTGCTCGCGGTCGGTGAACGTGGCGAACGCGGATCCGAGTTCGCCGAAGCCGACCGCAAACGGCGGGGCCGGGGTTTGGTCGGCGGGCGGGCGATGCAGCGACAAGGAGTCCGCCGGATACAGATCGAAATACTTTTGGGGCGCGACGAACGGGTCGTGCGGCTTCATAAAGCCGGCGCCGATCACCCACGGGCGGTCGCCGAGTTTCTCAATCTCGGCGCCGACGGCGCGGGCGATTTGCCCGTCGGGCTGGTCGTCGTCGTCGCCGTCCATCGCGCCCCAGTGGCACCAGCCGAGCTTTCCCTGGGAGAGATCGCGGCCGGCGAGTTTCTTGCGGCCGAGCGGGGTCGCTTCGAAGGACTGCGCGGTGTGCCAGGAACGGGGCAGGTCCATCCACTTCGCGCGGAGGGCTTCGTCGCGGCCGCCGCCGAGATGATAGATTTTGCCGAAGGCCGCGGCGTGGCGACCGTCGTCTTTCAGGAGCTGGGGGAGCGTGACGACGTCGGGCAGACGATCGCGGAGTAAAGTGCGGTTGTCGGTGATGCCCGTCTGGTCGGGGCGCAGGCCCGTGAGGAAGGAACTGCGACTGGGGTTGCAAACGGGATATTGCACGTAGGCGCGATCAAAGCGCACGGCGCGGGCGGCGAGCCGATCGATGCGCGGAGTTTTGACGGCGGGGTGGCCGTAGCAGCCCAGAGTGTCGCGCAGATCGTCGACGGCGATGAGGAGGACGTTGAGTTTTGCCGTCGGCTCGGCGGCGGCGAGGGACAGCGCGCTGAACGCGGCGAGCAGCAGCAGGCGAGGGAGGGAATTCACGGTTGGGACGGGACGGGGATGGGCGGTTCGTCGGTCGCGGGGAGTTCGCCGCGGATGACTTGGGCGGCGTGACCGGTGAGGCGGAGGTAGTGGTCGCTGGGCAGGCCTTCGTAGGTGGCGAACTGCACGCCGTCGCCGGGCCCGACGGGCGGATGGTTCGTGACCTTGAAAATGGCGGTGGCCTCGTCGACCTCGTCGAACATGGCGACGTAGAGCATGTCGGCGCCGGCGCGCTTGGCGGCGGCGATCTGGGACCAGAAGAAGCGGCCCTGCAGGCGGGGAATCGCGTTGAGCGGGGTGGTGGGCTTCATGTTGTGCCAGCTGAATCCGGGGAAGGCGACGGGGAGGAAGTCGAGGTTGCGCTCCCGGCACCACGCGATGTCGGGCTCCCAGACGGTGGCGGCGTGGGCGGCGGCGGTCTCGGGCGTGCGATAGCGGCCGGGCGTCCAGGGCGAGATCACGTCGGCGAGTTGGATGAGCTCGTGCAGCGCGGGGTCGTCCACCGAATCGCGGGTGAGGGTGCGCCAAAAACTCGGCACCCCGATCATGAGCGCAAGGCCGCCGTGCTCCTTGTCGTTTTTGAGAAAGGTCAGGATTTGGCGCCAGTCCCCGAGGGTGGGGCGGGGCTTGTCGTCCTTGAAGCCGCAGCCCCAGAGCGCGAGGAGCGGTTTGCCGCGGTGGCGGAGGTAGGCGGGATCGGCGGTGAGCCGCGTGTCGCGGAGGAGCTTCGTCCAGTCGGCGATGAGCACATGGGCTTTGCCGGGGGCGAGGCTGCTCAGATCATACATGAGCGCGTAGGCGCGGCCGTGGGCCTTGGCGCCGGCGCGGACGTGTTCGAGCACGGCGTTGTTGACCGCGAGCGCGTTGCCGCGGGAGAGCGAGTTGATGAAGCGCTGGAGGAACACGCCGTCGATGCCGTGCTCCCGCATCCACGCGAAGTGGCGCACCACGGTGGGGCGCAGATACGAACTGAAAACCTCCGCGCGGGTGCCGTCGGCATGCACGAGGTCGGTGGGGAAACGCTCCGCGGCGGGGAATTCGGAGAGGTCGGGCCACATATCGACCCGGACGTTGCCGGGAGCGGGTTTGGCGCCGCCGCGGGTCCAGTGGTTGTAGCCGCGTTTGGCGCCATCGCCCTCGGCGTTGAACCAGCCTTGGTAGCCGACCATGACCTTGCCGGTGAGAGTGCCGGGATCGACGC
>JBILLY010000008.1:0-20060 GCA_044375835.1 Opitutaceae bacterium | reverse complement strand
GCTTTTATCCACCCCAAGCCCGCTTCCCTGCGTCGGATTTCTTTGAACCGCGGGGCCGTTGCCTGACGGTGCCCGCGTGGTGGTTAAGCTGCCGCTTATTTCCTCGTATGGTCAACAAACTCGAAGCGACAAACCTTAAAGGACTGACCGGGCCACTAGAAGCGACCCAAAGGTTGCGCGGACACCGTTGCCCGGGTTGATTATGCGCGATGAATTGGAAGCGAATGCTGGCGTACATCTCCGGCTCGGTGGACCAGGAACTCCTCCTTCGGAACGAATATTTGGTGACGGAAAATCGGATACTTAGGAACCAGGTCAAGGGGCGATTGCGGCTCACCGACCCGGAGCGAATCAGTCTGGCCGAGATTGGCCGGCGTCTTGGCAGGAAGGCTCTGGCGGAGGTGGCCCAGATCGTTCGACCCGAGACCATCCTTGGTTGGCACCGCCAACTCATTGCGAGGAAGTTCGACGGATCGAAGGTTCGATCTGCGCCGGGGCGCAAACCGACGGTACGGGAGATCGAAGAGTTGGTGCTGCAGATGGCCCGGGAGAATCGGACCTGGGGTTATCGGCGAATCGTCGGTGCCATGGGCAATCTGGGGCACGTCGTGAGCCACCAGACGGTGGCGAACCTCCTCAAGAGGCATGGGTTAGCCCCGGCGCCGGAACGAGGAAAGCAGATGCCGTGGAAGGAGTTTATCCGCTCGCATCAGGAAACGTTGGCGTCCGTGGATTTTTTCACAGCGGAGGTTTGGACGGCTGCCGGGTTGATGACCTACTATGTGCTGGTGTTCATGCGAATTGCCCCGCGCCAAATCTGCATCGCCGGGATCACGCTGGCTCCTGACGGTGAATGGATGAAGCAGATGGCTCGAAACATGACGATGGCTGGCGACGGCTTTCTGAATGGCTGTCGATATCTGCTGCATGATCGCGACACCAAGTTCAGCGCGGCATTTTGCTCCATCCTGCGTTCGGCTGGCGTCGACCCCATGGCGCTGCCCCCGCGAAGTCCCAATCTAAATTCTCATTTGGAACGGTGGAATCGATCCGTGAAAGAGGAGTGCCTATCGAAGCTAATCCTGTTCGGCGAGCCGTCGCTCCGCCATGTACTTTCGCACTACGCCCGGCACTATCACGAGGAGAGGAACCACCAAGGTAAGGACAATATGATCCTGTTCCCGGTAGCAGCAGACCGAATCGGAAGTTCATCAGGTCCGATCCGAACCCGCGAGCACCTCGGTGGCCTCTTGAAGTTCTATCACCGCGAGGCAGCATGAATTTTTTGACCCTACGAGATTCTTGTCCATCAAACCGGGCGAAGAAGCGCGATTTTGGGTCAAAATAGTTTTTGTCACGGTTTTCAGAAACCGTCGTTGGCCGTTGAAAATCTGACCCCGGCGTGGAGCAAACCACGAACTTCTGCAAATCGTGACAAAAAAGCCGATTTCCTTTCCTCCTAACCCTCAGTCACTTACCCCGGCTTTTGTCACGGCCCGAAAAAAGTTCGTGGTTTTATCAGACTGGCTGCCCGACATGGGTTCGAACCATGGCTAGGCGAGTCAAAGTCGCCTGTGCTACCATTACACCATCGGGCAGTGAATTGAGGACCGCAGACGCTGCGCCCCGCGTTCCGGCGGTCAAGGCTGGAAACGGCTTTCTCCCGCCCCGCACCACGGCCCGCCACCCGGCGGGCAGTCCGAAACCCGCCGCACCGCGTGTCAGCGGCATCTCGGGCATTGACGCGCAATTTTGGCGACCGTTTTCTGCTGGGATTGCCATGGCCGAATCCAAGCCCGCCGATCCCCGCACCAAATACAAACGCGTCGTCCTTAAACTTTCGGGCGAAGTGCTCCGCGGGGGAAAATCAGGCGACCCCATCGACAGCGCCACTCTCGAAACCGTCTGCTCGCAGGTGAAGGAAATCCACGATCTCGGCGTCCAGGTCTGCGTCGTGATCGGCGGCGGCAACATCTTTCGCGGCCTCAACGGCGAGAAACGCGGAGTCGACCGCACCACCGGCGACTACATGGGCATGCTCGCCACCGTCATCAACGGCCTCGCCCTCATGGATTGCCTCGAAAAGCTCGGTGTCCGCACCCGCGTCCAGTCCGCGATCCCGATGAACCAGATCGCGGAGCCGTTCATCCTACGCCGCGCCGTTCGCCATCTCGAAAAGGGGCGGGTCGTGATCTTCGTCGCCGGCACCGGCAACCCGTATTTTTCGACCGACACCACCGCCGCCCTGCGTGCCTCCGAAATGCACGCGGACATCATCATGAAGGCCACCAAGGTCGACGGCATCTACGACAAGGATCCGAAGAAACACGCCGACGCCGTCCGCTACGACCAGATCACCTTCATCGACGCACTTAAGCAGCGCCTCAACGTCATGGACTCGACCGCGTTTTCCCTGTGCATGGACAACAACGTCCCCATCCTCGTGTTCGATCTCAACGACCCGCACGCCATCCAGAAGGCGATTCTCGGCGAGAAGATCGGCACTCCGGCGCACCCACGGCTCTCCAACGTCCCGAAGTCCGCTCCCGCCCCCTTCGATTTCCCGAACTCCCATGGCCCATCCCCTCCTCACTGAAGCCCAGTCGCGCATGAAAAAAGCCGTGGATCACACGCTGCATGAATTCAGCGCGATCCACACCGGCAAAGCCACGCCCGCCATGGTCGAGACCGTGATGGTCGAGGCCTACGGCTCCATGACGCCCCTCAAGCAGTGCGCCGCCATCACCACGCCCGATGCGCGCCTGATCCAGATCCAGCCTTGGGACGCCGGCCTCGCCAAGGCGATCGCCAAGGGTATCATCGACGCCAATCTCGGCTTCAACCCGATCGTCGACGGCAAGACCATCCGCGTGCCGCTCCCCGACATGAGCCGCGAGCGCCGCCAGGAATTCGTGAAGAATGCCCACCGCCTCGCCGAGGAGGGCCGCGTCCACGTGCGCAATGTGCGTCGCGACGTCATCGAGTCGGTCAAGAAGGCCAAGCTCCCCGAAGACGAGGCCAAGCGCCTGGAAAAAGACGTCCAGACCGCGACCGACAAATCGATCGCCGACATCAATTCCCATCTCGCCCACAAGGAGAAGGAATTGCTGACCGTCTGAGTCCACCCGTCGAGCCCGGCGCGATCCGACGCAACGGACCGCGCGCTCCCGTCATGGCCCAAAGCCCTCCCCTCCCCGCTCTCGTCAAGCGGCCCCGCCGTATCGTCGTCAAGCTGGGCACCGGCGTGCTCACCACCGGCATCGGCCAGCTGGACGAGGCGCGCATCGAGAGCATCGCGCGCCAGCTCCAGTCCCTGCGGACCCGCGGGATCGAGGTGATCGTCGTTTCATCCGGCGCCGTCGGCCTCGGCATGGGCCGGCTCGGCTTGGCGCGCAAACCCAAGGAGATCGCCCGCAAGCAAGCCTGCGCCGCCGTCGGCCAGAGTCTCCTGATGCAGACCTGGCAGCGCGCCTTCGCGCCCCACGGCCTCACCGTCGCCCAGGTGTTGCTGACCCACGACGACCTCCGGGTGCGGAGCCGCTACCTCGGCGTGAAGGAAACCCTCACGCAACTCCTCCGCTACAACACCGTTCCGATCATCAACGAAAACGACACCGTCAGCGCCGCGGAGATCAAGTTCGGCGACAACGACACGCTCTCCGCGATGGTCGCGGCGCTCGTCGGCGCCGACTATCTCGCGATCATCTCCACTGCGCCGGGCCTCATCGATATGCGCGGCACCGGCGAGATCGTGCCCGTGGTCGATCGCATCACACCGGAGATCGAGTCGATGGCCGGCGGCACGACCAGCGAGACCGCCACCGGCGGCATGGTCTCCAAGATCTCCGCCGCCAAGCTCGCGACCAAGGCGGGCTGCGGCGTGTTCATCGCCAGCGGCGCCGAGCCCGACATCGTGCCGCGCCTGCTCGCGGGCACGGCCCCCGGGACGTTCTTCGTGCCCAGCGGCCTGCCGATGGACGCCAAGAAGCGCTGGCTCGCCTATTACCAACGTCCCGTGGGCACGGTCTTCGTGCATCCCCGCGCGGTGCCCGTGCTGCTCGGGCAGGGGCGCAGCCTGCTTGCCGTGGGCGTGACCGGCGTCGCCGGTGATTTCGCCGCGGGCGACGTCGTCGACATCGCCGGTCCCGACCGCCGCACCTTTGCGCGCGGCCGCTCCGGGTTTTCCAGCGAGGAGTTGCCGGCTCTGGCCGGCAAACAGGGCGCCGAAGTCGCCGCGCTTCACCCGGGCCGCAAGCGCCTCGAAGTGGTGCACCGCAACGATCTGGTGCTGCTCTGATTCTGCCGCCATTCGCGGCGGACCGGCCGCTGCCGCGGTCCGTTGGGGCGCAAAAAAGCCCCGGCATTGCGGCCGGGGCTTCGGGTCAAACTTCCGAAGGCTTACTTACCTTCCTTCTTCTTCTTCTCTTCCTTCTTCTTGTCGTCGTCGGCCTTCTTGGCGGCGGCCTCGTCCGGATCGAGCTTACCGTTGTTGTTCTTGTCGTATTTCTTGAGAGCAGCTTCTTCCTGCTTCTTCTTCTTGGCAGCCTTTTCGGCATCGTCCGCGGCGTTCACCGCGGGAACGGCGACCGTGAAGGCGAAAGCCAGCACGCTCAGAATAAGGGCGAGTTTTGAGGTAGATTTTTTCATGGGCAGGGTAGTCTTGGGCGAATCTTGTCCAATAATCCAGCCTCATGTTAGCCGCCGGATGAGCTCCGCCCGGACGCCCGTCAGGCGCTTGTAGGCAGCCAGCTCCTCCGGCATCTCCCGCAGCCCTTCCCGCAGGAGGACCGCCGTCTCGCCCGTCAGGCGGTCCAGCCGATGGTTGGCGATCCTGATCCCGAACAGGACCCCGCCGGCCCGCGGCAACGCCACCAGCGCTTGGTGCTCCACCCGCAGCCAAAGCCGCCCGAGGTCGACCGGCGCCTGCGGTCCGGACAGCCCGCGGAAAGGATGCTGGTTGAGGTCCGCATGCGCGGAAATCCCCCAGTTGTCCCGCAAGTAGGCCGACCCGGGAGGGAGCCGATCCAAAAACTGCCGGATCGTCCCGGCCAAGGCCGCGTTCAGTCCGGGCACGACCCCGTGAATCTCATCCAGAGTTAGTCCCAGCTTTTCCTCGAGCGCCCATCCGGTGGGGAAACACAAAGCCCCCGCCGCCAGACGGAACTCCCCGTCGGCGCCGCGCCGCAGCAGGAGAATGTCCGGCTCGAACGCGCCGCCGATCGCGGCCAGGCGCGCCGCCGCACCGGACGTCGCAGCGACGCTCCGCGCCGCCGCATCGCACCCCGGGCCCCAGCCCGCGGCAAGTTCCAGAAACTCGTCCACGACTCGGGCGGCATCGCTCCGGCCCGACGCGTAGCGCGCGGCATCGGCCTCGATCCACCGCACCCGCTCCCGCAGCAAGGCGCCCGAAGTGTCCTGCGGTCCGAAAAAGTCCCCGGGGGCGACGCGCCGCAGCGTGAGGTGGAACCGGTGGGCGCCGGAGGGAAAGAGCGCGGCCAGATCCATGGCACCTCCCGAGCCTACGGCCGCACCACGAGCTGCGTCCGGCGGCCGGCGGCGAAGTAGCGCCCGGCAAACGCCGCCAAGTCGGCGATCGTCACCCGGTCGACGTAACCGTCGTAGTTTCTCCAGTCGTTGATCGGCTGGCCTTGGAGCGCGTTCAACCCCGCCTGCATCGCCCGCGCGGAATTGGTCTGCAGGCTCTGGCGACGCGCCGCCTTCAACCGCGCTTGGCAACGCGCGAGTTCGGCCGGTTCGATCTCGCCGCGACTCATCCGCGCGATCTCCGCGTCGATCTCCGCGAGCACTTCGCTCTCTTTGCCCGGTTGGGTGCCCGCGAGAAAATAGAACATCCCCGCCTCCAGGCCGGTCACGCGCCCCGACCGCACGAAATACGCGAGCCCTTTCTCTTCGCGCACCCGCTCGAACAGGCGCGACGCCATGCCGCTGAAGATCTCGTCCGCCATCTCGCCGGTGTAGAAATCGGCGGCGGAAACCGCCGGGCCGCGATAGGCCTGCAGCACGACGGCTTGCTCGCGCGGCTGCGTCTCGACGAATTCGCCGCACTCGGCCGGCAGCTCCGCCGGCGGGCGGGCCGCGGGTGGCGCCAGATTCCCGCGCGGCACCTTGGCGCCGAGCGCTTTCAGTTTCGGCAGCAGCTGGCGTTCGTCGAAATCGCCCGCGACGGCGATCACCACGTTGCCGCCGACGCACAGACGGCGGTGCAACGCGATCAGGTCCGCCCGGCCCAGCGCGGCGACACCCGCTTGGTCACCGCTCGCATCGAGCGCCAGCGGATAGGCGCCGAAAAACCGCTGCCGCAGGCGCCTTCGCGCGAAGGTCACCACATCGTCGTCGTCCTGCTGCAACGCCGCCACCTGCGCCTCGCGCTCGAGCGCGAGCGTGCCCGCGGCGAACACGGGGCGCAGCAGCCCGTCGCCGAGCACCTCGAGCGCCCGGTCGATATCGGTGGGCAGCACCTCCGCCGCCAAGCCGAGGCTGTTGTTGCCCGAGAAAGGAAAAAACGAACCGCCGACCGCCTCGATGAACTCGGCCACCTCCGCGGACGTCCGCCGGCGCGTGTCCTTCGTCAGCATCGTGGCGAGCAACGCCGTCGCACCCCGCTTGCCGGTTTCCTCGTAGAGCGGCCCGCCTTGCAGCAGGACGCGCACATGGGTGTTGGGCAGGCGGCGATCATGCTGCAGCATCAGGCGCACGCCGTTGGGCAGGTCGACTTGGCGAAACTCCCCGCGGGCACCCGCGCCGTCACGCTCGACCGCGACCACCGGTGCCGCCGACTTCGGATCGAGGCTCACCGCATTGCGGGTGGCCGGCACGAGGTAACGGCGCAGCGCCTGCCGCACCTCGGCCGGCCCGACGCCCCGCAACTGCTCGAAGTAGCTCCGGCTGTGGTCGAGATCGCCGACCACGACCTCGGCGACGCCAAGCCGCGACGCCTGGCCGCTCATCGTCTTGCGGGAATTGATCTCACCCACGACCATTTGCCGCACCGCCTTGCGCAGCTGTGCCACGGAGAATCCGGTCCGCGCGCACCGGTCGAGCACGCGGGCGATCGCCGCCTCGGCCGCGTCCCGCTTCGCCGCGTCGCAGGTATAGGAGATGCAAAACAACCCCACGGACCCGGGGTTCCACGCCGAGGCATCGATGGAGTGCACCAGCCCGGCCTTTTCCCGCACCTCCTGCCACAGCACCGCGCTGTCGCCGTGGCCGAGCGCCATCGCGAGCAGATCCAACGCCGCGGCATCCGCGTGGGCGAGCCCCGGGATCGGCCACGCCACGACGCCGCGCGTGACTTCGACGTCCTCGTAGGCCCGCTCCGTCCGCGGCGCCAGTTGCGGCGGCTCCGCCGGCACCCACACCGGCGCCAGGCGCACGCGCGGCCCCGCCCCGAAATGCACCGCGACCGCCTGCCGCACGGCGGCGACGTCCACGTCGCCCACGATCACGACCACGAGGTTGTTCGGCACGTATCGGGCGCGATAATACGCGAACAGGTCGTCGCGGGTGACCGCGGCAAACACGTCGCGATGCCCGATGATCGGCTGGCGAAACGGGTGCTCGCGGAATGCCGTCGCGAAGAGCGCGTCCCACAGCCGGTTGTCCGGATCGTCTTTGGTCATCGCGATCTCGCGCAGGATCACGTCCTTCTCCTTCGCCACCTCGTCCGCCGGCAGCGTCGAGTGCAGCACCGCGTCCGCCAGCACATCGATCGCGACCGCCGTATGCTCGCTCGGCAGGTCGATGTAGTAGACCGTCCGGTCGAAGGTCGTGTAGGCGTTGATGTAGCCGCCGTGCGCCTGCACGGTGGCGCTGATTTCCCGGCCGGCGCGCCGCTCCGTGCCCTTGAAGAGCATGTGCTCGAGGTAGTGCGAAAGGCCCGCCCCGAGGTGATCGCCCTCATGGAGACTGCCGGTTTTGACCCAGACCTGCACGGACGCGAGGGCGGCCGCGGTGTCGCGTTTGACGATCAGCGTGAGCCCGTTCGGCAACACGGTGCGCTCGACCGGCTCGTTCCAGAACGGATCGAGCAATTTCAGATCGGGAAAGGCGGGGGACGACTTGGGCATGAAAGGATGGGTGAGGCGGACGCGCTCCGCGGACGGGCGCACCGCGCGCCGGGAAGAGGCGGCCGCCGAAGACTGCGAGTCCGGCCGCTCAGGCTGCGCCGAAGGCCTCCATCGCATCCGCCCCGCGGGGGCGGCGCAACGGCTGGAACGGTTTCACGAAGGCCTCCTCGAAATCGAAGATATCCGCGAAATCCTCGCGCCGGTCGCTCTCGGTCTTCGAGAACACGTTGTAATCGATCAAATTGAAAACGATGTCGCCGAAGTGCTGGCAGCGCTGGACACCCCAGGTGTTGAGCACCGTTTTGGCCAGCGGTCCGTATTGGTCCAGCGCGTAGGCCCGCAGTCCCTCGAGCAATTCCGGACCGGAGACATGCCGGGAGCGCTCCGCCCGGGACGAGTCCTTCTTCTTGAGTTCCTTCACCGTGTGATCGAGGCCCAAGCGCACGAAGTCGTAGGCTTTGCGGTCAAACCGCGGATCCTCTTTGCGGATGACAGTGACTATCTCGCCGAAGTCGGGATTTTGCATTCGATGATCGCGCACGTTGGCGAACCCGGCGGCGCGGTGCAATCTCCCATCCCGTGCACCGTGACCTAGGTAGTAAACTCACCTTCTATTGTCTCGAAAACAAGACCCGCCTCGTTACCTTCCCGCAAAAAATGATCGCCTCGACCCAGACGAATCACCCGCTTGCCGGCTCTCTTCGGACGGTCTCCCGCACTCCCACCCCGGTTGAAATCGCCACGGAGCGGCTCCGCACCGCGGGCCTCCGCATCACTCAACCGCGCCTCGCCATTCTCGCCGCGCTCAGCAAACGCGGCCAACCGACCAGCATCGAGCAACTGCACGAGGACGTCGGCGCGGAGAACTGCGACCTTGTCACCGTTTACCGCTGCATGGCGGCGTTCGAGGAGATCGCCCTCGTGCGCCGGGCGTTCTTCCACAACGGGACGGCCCTTTACGAACTCAACCTCGACCAGAGCGCGCGCTACCACGTGGTCTGCAAGGCGACCAACCGCGTCGAGGAATTGGATGCGGACGCGACCGCGGAACTCCGTCGCGCCATCGAAAACGTCCAGGCCAAGCTGCGCGTCCGTGGCTACGTCGGCGTCGGCCACATCGTGGAGTTCTTCGGCACGGCGCCCGATCCGACCCGCGATGCGGCCGGCGCCGCCGCGGCGAACAATCCCGCGCCGCGCTGAACGCGGCGGCCGGCCGGCAGCGGCCATGCGATCGTCGGCCGGGCCCCGGCTCCCCGGCCGGGGGCCCCACCCCGCGCGGAGGTCCCGGGCCGCGGACACCGGAAGCGGTTACTTCACCGCTGCCGCCACGTTGGCCGCCACCCGGTCCCAATTCACCACGTTCCAAAACGCGGCGATGTAGTCGGCGCGCCGGTTCTGGTATTTCAGGTAGTAGGCATGCTCCCACACGTCGAGGCCGAGCAGGGGCACCGCGCCGTCCATCAGCGGCGAATCCTGGTTGGCGGTCGAGCTCACGGCCAGTTTGCCGTCCTTCGCGACCAGCCACGCCCAGCCGCTGCCGAAACGCTTGGTCGCCGCGTCGGCGAACTGCGCCTTGAATACATCGACCGTCCCGAAGGCCTTGGCCAGCGCCGCGCCCAACGCTGGCCCCGGCGCACCGCCCTTGCCCGGTCCGATGGTTTCCCAAAACAACGCGTGGTTGAGGTGTCCGCCCACGTTGTTGCGCAGCGCCGTCCGCACCGCTTCCGGCGCCTTGGCCAGATCGGCGACCAACGCCTCGGCGCTCAGATTCCGCAGGCCCGGTTGGCCCGCCAACGCCGTGTTGGCATTGGTAATGTAGGCTTGGTGGTGCTTCGTGTGGTGAATCTCCATCGTCCGCGCATCGATGTGGGGCTCCAGCGCATCGTAGGCATAGGCGAGCTTCGGCAGTGCGAACGGTTGCGGCGTGGCCGTCGCGGGCGCGGCGGCCGGCGCCCCCCCCACCAGCGGGACGGCCCGCGCGGCCCCCCCCCCGCCCCCGGTCTGCAACGCCGTCCGCCGGGAAATCTTTTCGGGTAGGTTCATCCGCGCACCGTAACGGCGACCTCCCCGTCTGCAAGCGGGGGTTCAACCGGAGCGTGCTTCCAGCCGGATGCGCGGATCGAGCCACAGCAGCGCGAGGTCGCTCACCATCGTGCCCACGACGCCCAGGACGCTGAGGACCATCAGCAGCGACGCCGCGAGGTAGACATCCTCCGCGATCAGCGCGTCGAACAGCGTGGGCCCCAGCATCGGCAGACTCAGCACCAGCGCCACGATCGTGCCGCCGGAGACCAACTGGGGAAACAGTCCGCCCAGTCCGGAGACGAAGGGATTCAACGCCAGCCGCACGGGATATTTCAGCACCAGCCGCAGCGGCCGCACGCCCTTGGCCCGGGCCGTCGCGACGTAGGGCCGGCGCAATTCGTCGAGCAGATTGGCGCGGAGCGAGCGGATCATGCCCGCGGCCGATCCCGCGCCTAGCACCAACACGGGCAGCCAGATCCGCCGCGCGAGGTCGCCGGCCTTGCCCCAGCTCCACCCGGGCATCGAGGCATACTCCGGCGAGAACAATCCCGTCACGCTCACATCGAACCAGCGTTTCGCCAGATACATCACCAGAAGCGCGAGGAGAAACGACGGGACGGACACCCCCGCGAAGGCCAGCAGCGTGAGGCCGTGGTCGCCCGGCGAATACTGCCGCACCGCCGAATATATCCCGGCCGGCAACGCGATCGCCCACGTGAGGAGCAACGCGGCCAGCGAGATCGCGAGCGTCACGGCGACGCGGTCGCCGACCACCTCGTTGGCCGATTTTTCGTGTTCCATCGACAGGCCGAAGTTTCCCTGGAGCAACCCGGCGTCCTCGGCGCGGAAGGTCGCGAACCAAGCCAGGCCCGACCAGCGGGCGTAGCGCACCCACATCGGCTCATCGAGGCCGTAGTTGCGCCGCAGTTCCGCGGCCAGTTCGTCGGACGCCGGGGTGCCCTCCATCTCCAGCCGTTGCACGCGCGTCGTGGCGAAATCCCCCGGCGGCAGCTGCACCAGCACGAATACCAGCAACGACACCGCGAACAGAGTCGGGATCATCAACAGGAGCCGCCGGCCGACCAGCGGATGCCGCAGGACGACCAGCGCGAGCACAGTCGCCGCGCCGAGCGCAGCCAGGATTTTGAACAACGTCGCGACGGCCCCGCCCGCCGCGCCCGCGCGCTCCTCGTCGGAGGCGGTGCGCCAGGTGGGCGGATTCAGCAACCCTGCCCGCACTTGCGCCGCGCCGGCCGGATCCGCCGGCGGCCGTTCCCAGAAATAGGTTTCGATCCCGGTGTTGCCCGGTGTCTGGAAATTGGCCCCGAAGAGCGCGACGCGCGGCACGTTCCGGACGTTCTCCGCCGCGAGCTCGAAGATCTCGCGGAATTTCGCCACCCGGTCGGCCTCTTTCGTCAGCAGTCCCGCTTCGTCGAGGCGCTCCATCGCGCGCCGCAGCGGGTGGCCCGCCGGCGGCTCCTGCGCGTTCGGACGCCGCGCCGCCGGATCGCCGTGGAGCCCGCCGTATTGATACCAGGAACCGAAGGCCGGCGCGAAAAACGACTCGAAGTAGGTCGGCACGAAATTGCGCGGTTCCACCGCCGGGTAGAACTCGCTCTCGCCGGTCCAGACCGTGAAATCGTGCTCAAGCGTCAGCTTCTCCTGCTCGAACAACCGGCGCGCGCGCGCGCGCGGGATCACGCGCACGCCCACCCGCGCCCAGTCCTCGACGACGAAATGCGCCGGGCCGTCCGTCGTGTAGTCCGTGAGGTTCATCGTGAACCACATCCGGGTGCCGTCCGGAAACACCCGGTAGCCCTCGCCGTCGCGCCGCGTTAGCCCGATCTCGTCGAGCAGGGCGTTCGCCCGCGCCGGGTCGAACGCCGTGAACGCCCGCGTCAACGCCGGGTGGTGATACGGCGAATCGGGCGGCGGCGCGATCTGCGCCGGCTCCCCCTGGCCGTTGAACTCGGCGCGGATGATGTCCGCGCGGTTGATCGCCAGCGACAGCGCCCGCCGGAAGCGGACGTCGTTCAGCAATTCGTGTTTCCAGCGCGTCTCGGGGCGCAGCGGGTCGATGCGGCGGTTGAGATTGGGAAACAGGGCGAAGAGCGACTGCGTGCTCGGTTTCCAGTGGTAGACCTCGTAACCGTGCCGCTCCGCGCCTTCCATCAGCAGCGCGTGGTCGTCGTAGCGGATGTGCCGGTCCTGCATCGACACTTCGCCGTGCGCCGCGCTGACCGCAATCAGGTTGTTGTTCTTGATGTCGAGCACGAGCCGGTCGAGGTAGGGCAGCTGGTTGCCGCGCGGATCGACGGCCCAGTAGTAGGGATTGCGGACGAACGTCTGCGGCGGCGTCGACCGCCGCGAACGCAGCACCCAGGGCCAGAGCCGCGGGTGCTCCGCGTTGAGATGGTGCTTCATCCGCTTGTAGACCGACACCGGGCTGCCGAGACCGAGCGTCGTCATCACCTCGCGGATCGCGTCGGGCTCGCCCAGCGCCGGATGAAACCGCCGCAGGTAGTGCGCGGGCACGATGTGCTCGGTGTGGTCCTCGTAATTCATGCCGGTGGACGCGAGGCGCTCGAGGAAGAGCGGGTTCGGCTGGTCGAACTCGAAGCGCACGCGGAGGTCGTCGACCTTGGCCACGCGGCCGAGCGTCGCCCCCGCGCGGAGGAATTTCGGCTGCACGTTGAAGAACCGCACCTCGTGCTCATACCAGAACACGATGTCGTCGGCGCCCAACGGCGCGCCGTCCGACCACCGCATGCCGCGGCGCAATTCGAAGGTGAAAACCCGCTGGTCGGCGGACACCTCCCAGCCTTTGGCCACGTGCGGCACGATGGGGTAACCCTGCGGCGACCAGCGCACGAGATTCGCCGACGACAACCGCCAGAACACCGTCGAGTAATCCGTCGCCGAGTTCACGAGGCGGTGCCACGTGCCCCCGTAACGCCCGATGCCGTCCGGCCCCTCGAGCACGACCGGCTCCGGTCCCGTGCGTTGCGCGACCGGCGGCAGCCGCCCGGCGCGCACCAGTTCCGCCAGCACCGGAGCCTGGCCGCGCGGCCGCCAGGGTTGCGCCCCGGCCGCGGCGTAGTCCACGGGGCGGTGCACGACGGGCGCGTTGGCCGGGTCGATCCGTTCCGCCTGCGCGCGCACCCGCTGCACCTGCGCCAACTCCGCCGGCGGACGCGCCGGTCGCGGCGCCCCATCCGGCCCCAGCAGCCAGGCGCAGCCCCACAACAGCGCCGCGAGGCCGAACGCTGCCGCGAGGTAACCGGCCAGGAGGGGCGGCAGTCGGTTTTTCACGGACGAATGCGCGGTGAAAAACCGCCGCGCCGGTCCGATTGCAACGCTCTTTGCGCCGCCGCCCTCGCGTGCGACCTTGCGTTCCGCGACCTCGCCGCCGAGCGTCGCCCCGCCCCCGAAAACCACCATGCGTTCCACCCTGTCACGCCGCTCCGCTCTCCGCCAAATCGCCGGCGCCGCCGCCCTCGCCACCCTGCCCGCCGGCCGCGTCGCCGCCCAAAACGAAAAGTCCGCCGCACCCGCTCCCGCCGGCGGCATCCGCCAGTCCGTGTGCAAGTGGTGCTACAAGGACATCCCGCTCGATGCCTTCTGCGCCGCCGCCAAGGAGATGGGCCTGGAGTCCGTCGAGCTGCTCAACCCCGAGGACTTCGCGACGCTCCGGAAACACGGCCTCACCTGCGCCCTCGTCGCCAATCCGACCGGGAAAACCACCCAAGGCGTGACCGTCGGGGGCATCGCCAAGGCCTTCAACCGCCTCGAGCACCACGACAAGCTGGTCGAAATCTACACCCAGCGCATCGCGGAGGTCGCCGACGCCGGTTATTCCCAGCTGATCTGCTTCTCGGGCAACCGCGAGAAACTGGACGACCAGCAGGGACTCGAAAACTGCGCGATCGGGCTCAAGCGCCTCCTCCCCTTGGCCGAAAAGCGCGGCGTCACGCTCGTGATGGAGCTGCTGAACTCGAAGGTGAACCACAAGGACTACATGTGCGACCGGTCCGCGTGGGGTGTGGAACTCTGCAAGAAGCTCGGCTCCGAGCGCTTCAAGCTCCTCTACGACATCTATCACATGCAGATCATGGAGGGCGACGTCATCGCCACCATCAAGGCCCACCACCCCTACTTCGCGCACTACCACACGGCCGGAAATCCGGGCCGCAACGAGTTTGAACCGCAGGACAACCAGGAACTCAACTACCCGCCGATCATGCGCGCGATCAAGGCGACCGGCTTCAAGGGCTTCGTCGGCCAGGACTTCCTGCCCAAGCGCGACCCGCTCGCCTCGCTGCGCGCCGCGGTGAAACTCTGCGCCGTCTGATCGCCCCGCCGCGCTGCCGCCGCGCGCCGCGCGCGCCACACGGGCCGCCACCTGCACCGGGTGCGGCCCGTTGGTGTTTCACCCGTCGGCGCCCGCGAGCTGAGGGGTGACGCTCCGCCCGCGCCGCGTCACCCGGGCCGACACAGCGCTTTCCAGCGCCCGCTCAGGCGTCCGCCGACTCGATCCCGGCGTCGACCGGATCGCCGGCGTCGCGGTATTCCTGCAGCTTGTTGCGCAGCGTGCGGATGCTGATGCCCAGCGCGTTGGCGGCCTGGGTGCGGTTCCCGCCCGTCTGCTTCAGCGCCGCCCGGATCGCCTGTTTCTCCAATTCATCCAGCCGCAGCACGCCGCCTTCGCCCGTCACGGGCGGAGCGGCGGGCGCCGCCGCTGCCACCGGCTCCTGGAGCATCGGCGGTGCCTCGTCCACCGCCGGCGTCGCATCGCCCCACGGGGCCACGGACTGGGCGTCGGTCTCCTGGAGGTCGCCCGGCAATCCCAGCGCCGCCGCCGTCACGGGCCGGCCCGATTCGGAGAGAATCACGGCCCGCTCCACGGTGTTCTGCAGTTCGCGCACATTGCCGGGCCAGCGATACGACAACAACGCCGCCCGCGCCGAATCGGAAAACCCCGTCACCCGCACGCCATGTTTGCGGGCGAAGCGGCGCAAAAAGTGGTCCGCGAGCAGGGGGATATCCTCCACGCGTTCGCGCAGCGACGGCACATGCACCGGAAAGACGTTGAGCCGGTAGTAGAGATCCTGACGAAACTCGCCCTTCTCCACGTTGCTCATCAGGTCGCGGTTGGAGGTCGCGATGATGCGCACGTTGACCTTGATCGTGCGGCTTCCGCCGACCCGCTCGAACTCACGCTCCTGCAGCACCCGCAGCAATTTGGCCTGCAGGCTGGGGGGAATTTCGCTCACTTCGTCGAGCAGGAGCGTGCCGTTGTTGGCCAATTCGAAACGCCCCTCGCGCCGCTCCGTCGCGCCGGTGAACGCCCCGCGCTCGTGCCCGAAAAACTCGCTCTCGATCAGCGTCTGCGAGACCGCGGCGCAGTTGACTTTGATGAAGGGATGCCCGCGGCGCGGGCTGCGCCGGTAGAATTCGCGCGAAATCATCTCCTTGCCGGTGCCGCTCTCGCCGGTGACGAGCACCGTCGCATCGGTCGGCGCCACGCGGTCGATCAGCTGGCGCAACCGCATCATCGCCGGACTCCGGCCGACCAGCATCGCATCCTGATCTTCCGGATCATCGCTCAACAGACTGTTGACCTTGATCAACTGTCGGTAGGTCTGCGCCTTGCGCAGGATGACATCGATCTGCGAGGGCGAAAACGGCTTCAGCACGTAGTCGAAAGCGCCCGCCCGCATGCAGGATACCGCCGACTCGATCGAGCCGAAGCCCGTCACCATCACCACGAGCGGCCGCGCCGGAATCGTGGCCACTTGCTCGAGAAATTTGAGGCCGTCGCCGTCGGGCAGCCTCAGGTCCAGCATCATCAGGTCGAACTGTTCCCGGGCCAAATGCGCCTGCGCCTGCGCGAGCGTGTCCGCCACGCTGACCGGCATCTTGTGGCGCATAAAGATGCTCTGGAGCAGGTTGCGGACAACCAAATCGTCTTCGACGATCAGGATCTTCTCAAAAGACATGTGGTGGCAGGAAGGGGGCGGACTGGGCGGTCCGGCACCGTAGGTGCGGCCGGCATCAGTTCAAACAAATGTTACCCGGCCTCCGTTCCATCCCGGAAAAACTCAAATAATGCTCAAGTCCCCGGCTTTCGCGCCGATCTCAGGATGTCCTCTATGCGATTGCTCTCCTTTCTCAGCGACATTGAACGCGCCTTGATTGCCGAATCGCCGATGGTGGACGGCGGCGCCTGGGTCACCTCCCGGATGGTCAACTTTCATCAGGGTCTGGCCCGGCTGACGCTGACGCCCCGCCCGGGCGTCGAGCTGCCCAACCAAGGCGGCACGATTTTCGCGCAAGCGTTCGTCCTCGCCGACGGCTCCCAGTGCCTGAAAGCCACCCTCAATTGGAAGGGCAGCGAAGCTCTGCCGACGATTTCCGTGTATTCCACCCCGGCGACACATTGGCGCCTCGAGGCGTCGCGCATCGCTTCGGCTTGGTTGGAGGGTCCGCCCGCGGTCGCCGCGGTAACCGACCTCGGCAGCGAATCCCCCGCGGCATTCACGCCTCTGGCCTCCGCCGTCGGTTGACCCGACGCTTCGGCCGATCGGCCGATCGAGTCTTGCCGCGGTTCTCGTGACGCGTTTCGCCGCGGCGAACGCGCTCGCCCCTGTTTCCGGCCATCCGCCCGGCGGTGGTTGCTCGACCCCGATCCGCACCGCGCGGAGGCCCTCAGCGCCCGCCCCGGAAGTGGTGCGGCGTCCCGCCCGTCGACCCAAAGGTGCCGTGCAACGGAGTCATGGCCGCCAAACGCCGGCCGCGACTCGGAGTCGCGCCGTCACCATCCGAGCCAACCGGAGCGCCTGCCGCGTTCCGCGTGAGCCCACAACGTTTTCCGCCGCTCCGCCGCGTTCGCGCGCCACCGGCACCACTTCGGGGCCTGCGGCCCGATACACCGCTCACGCCAAGGTGTGCTGACCGGAAGCGGCCTGCCGCCGTCACCGTCAACCCTGCGCGAGCAACTGGCGCGGAGCCGGCGCCCCGCGCCGGGAACCGTAAACCGGGGCCACTCGGGCAGCTCTGCCCCGGGCGGCGGCGGTCTCGGCCATCGCGCCGCGCAACGTCGCCAACTTCTCCTCGAGGGCGGCTGCGGTGCGGCTCCGGCGCTCGAAAATTCCCGCCAGCTCGCTCCGCACGCCGGACGCCGCGCCGTCGTCCAACCGCGGCAGATGCTCGGCTAGAAACGCGATCAGCGGTTCCGCGCGTTCCTGGATCGTCAGCACAGCCGCGAAATCCTCCTGCAGGAGCGAGGCGGATTCCTGTCCGGCGAGATCGCCGAGCGCGGCCGCGATGCGGGCACACTTTGCGGCGCTGGCCGGCATGGCTCAGGCGACGACGCGGATGCTCTCCGCCGGCGTCTGGTCCTGCTGCGTGAGCATCTGGGCCCACGCGTCGCGGAGCTCGCGCACCAGTCGCTCCACTTCGATCACGGGCTCGACCGTCTTGCGCATGTTGGCCTCGAGCAGCCGGCGGTTGTGGTAGTCGTATAGCCGGTGCATCGTGCGCGCGAAATCTCCGCCCGCCTCGAGGTTGAGGCCGTTTTGCAGCTCCGCGAGAATGGCCTGCGCCTTCAGGAGCTGCTGGTTGATGTCCTGGATGCGGCGCGGATTTTCCGGCGCCGCTTCGAACGCATCCCGGGCCAACGCGAGCGCTTTGAGCGCCCCGTCGTAAAGCATCAGGACCAGCTGGCCGGGACTCGCGGTGAGAATTGCATTGGCGCGGTAGGTCCGCGCGTAGCGGGTGGCGACCATGGCGGCGGGGTCAGCCTTCGGTTTCGCTCAGATCGGGCGCGGCGAGGATCTTCGCCGCGACATCCCGGAGCACCGCCTGCGGCGGATAGTTCGGATCCTCCGCCAGCGCGCGGGCGCGGGCCACGACGTCCGGCCGGATCTCCGGCTGGCGCTGCAGTTCCGCCCGCAGGAAGGCGGCATTTTCGGTCGAGATTTGGTCGGGACGCGCGACGAGTCCGCGGTTCGCGCCGTTGGCTGCGGCCGGAACCGGGTCCGGTCGCACCGTGCGGTCGGTGGAGGTCGTTGAGGTGATCATTGGCGATTTCGGTTTGCGAAACGGTCAGCCGCTGATGGTCGGTTACAGGGAACGCCGTTGATGTTGTGGGTTTAGATCGGTCCGGAAAGTCATTACTTTAGCCGGAAAGGGCTCCGGCCGGCCGTCGTTTTCATGCGCATACCGTCTCCGGCGGGCCGGCGCTCACGGCTGCCCCGGGGCCCCGATCGGATCGGCCACGGGCGGGAGGGTCGCGAAGGTCGCCGCCGCCACATACGCGGCAAACCGCGACGGCGACTGCAGCACCGCCGGCGTCATGTCCAGCGGCGCCGACTTGTCGCGGTCGATGAAGTGATGCCGGGCCGCGTTGGCGACCGCCGGCTGATCCGCGGCGAACACGTTGTCGAAGGTCCAGATCAGCCGCGCCCCGTCGATCGAGGCCAGCTTGGCGCGCAGTCCGATCGTGATCGGCTTGTAGGCCGAGTAGACCGTGAGATCGAGGAACAGCACGCCGTCGGCCGCGAATTCGGCTTTCAGCACGTTGAGCAGGTTGGTCGGCAGCGCGCCCGAGGACGACAGCGACTCGCGGCGGAAACGGCGGAGGCATTCGTCCCGCGTCAGGGCCACCACCTCGAACCGCCGCTCCTGCTGCAGCGCGTTGAGAAAGGTTTCGTCGAAACCGGCCGCCGATTCCGTCGTCACCGGCGCGGCCGCCCAGATCGGCAGCACGATCACGCGCCGCAGTCCGCCGATCGTCGGCTCGCGCTCGACGTTGGTCGGCGCGAAGAACGGTCCGACCCGCGCCGCATCGTGGGGCCCCGGGTGCATGCAGCCCGCGGTCCAGGCGGCGGCGCCCAGTGCCAGCGCGAGACGGAGGGTGGCGGCGGGCAGTGCGCTCATGACGAGTTGGATTTCACGAACATATTCTCCACCGCCGTCTGCTGCTGCTTGAGCTTCGACTGCGCGGTTTCCATGGCGATGAACGCCGACTCCATCAGCTGCCGTTGCTGCACGAGGCGGCGCTCGATCGCGGCGATCTGGTCGTCGAGCCCGGTGTTGCTCTTGTTCAGCCGCTCCTGCGCCTCGGTGTTCTGCTCGGCGATGCCTTCGAGAAAAGTCTCCAGCCGCGCCGCGAAGCCCGTGTCGGCCGTGGCGAAGAACTCGGCCACGTCGGCCGTCGCATCCTCCAGCGCCGCGTCGAGCGCCGCGCTGTCCTCGATCTCGAGCTTGCTGGTGCCCGCGATGAAATCGAGCCCGAGCGCGTTGAGGCGCGAGATGTCGCCCGTCACGCCGCTCACCGCGTCGAAGGCCAGGGACCGCATCGACCGCGCCCAATCCTGGATCTCGCGGTTGCCCGACAGCGCCGCCGCGGTGACCTTGCCCTTCGAATCGGTCGACACCTTGGTCACCCCGTCGATGAAGTCCTGCACGTCGTTGAAGTCCTCGATGAACGCTTCGAGCTTCGCGCGCATCGCGCTCTTGTCGGCCGCCACGGTGAACGTCTCCGTCGTCTCGCTCTTCACCGTCACGCTCAGCCCCGCGATGCCGTGGGCCGAGGCGTCGAGCGTGTTGCTCGTGCTCGAAATCACATCGCCGCCGTCGACCGTGAATTGCGCGTTGTCGCCGCGCGTGAACGTCGTGCCGCCGGTCAGCTTCAGCGCCGCCATCAGGCCGCCGGTGGTGTCGGCGACCGCGATGCCCACGTCGCCCGTCGTCTTGTTCGCCAGCACCACGCGGTCGTTGAGCGCATCGTAGCTCGCGCTCACGCCGGCCGAGGAGTCGTTGATCTTCTTCAGCACCGAAGTGAGCGTGTCGGTGCCGGCGGTGTAGCTGATGCTCACGCCGTTGACCGTGAAGGCGCCGTCCGTCACCGTGCCCGCGAGATTGGCGCTCGACAGCGCCGCCGCG
>JBILLY010000522.1:0-4114 GCA_044375835.1 Opitutaceae bacterium | reverse complement strand
CTTCGCCGAGGCGCGCGCCGTGGCCGACGGTCTCGTTGCCGCCGAGGGGCTGACCTACATCCACGGTTTCGACGATCCCGCGATCATCGCCGGCCAGGGCACGCTCGCGCTCGAGTTGCTGCGGCAGGTGCCGGACCTCGACGCGATCGTCTGCCCGGTGGGCGGCGGCGGCCTGATCGCGGGCGTGGCGGTGGCGGTGAAAGCGCTGCGGCCGCGCGTGCAGGTGATCGGCGTGGAAAGCGCGGCGACGGGGAATTTCGCGGCGGCGCTGCGGGCAGGGGCGCCGGTGCGCCGGCCGCGGCGCGCGACGCTCGCGGACGGTCTGGCGACGCTCACGGTCGGCGCGAATGCCTTTGCGCTCGCACGGGAGCGAGTCGATGCCGTCGTCGCGGTGCCCGAGGCCGACATCGCGCTGGCGATTTTGCGCATGCTCGAGCTGGAAAAGACCGTCGTCGAAGGCGCGGCGGCGGTGCCGCTCGCCGCGATGATGGCGGGCCGGCTGCCGCAGCTCGCGGGGAAACGCGTGGCGCTCGTGGTCTGCGGCGGCAACATCGACCCCGCGATCCTCAGCCGCGTGATCGAAAAAGGTTTGGTGCACGACGGGCGGCTCACGCGCTTCACCGCAGTGATCAGCGACCGGCCCGGCGGGCTCGCCGACCTCGCGCGCGTGATCGCGGCGAGCGGCGCGAGCATCAAGGACATCGCGCACGACCGCGCCTTCAGCGGGCCCGACGTGAGCGCGGTGCACGCCGTGTGCACAGTCGAGACGCGCGACCGCGCGCACGTCGCCGCGCTGCGGCGGGCGCTGCGCCGCCACGGCATCGCGGTGCGCTGAGGCCGCACGGCCGCCGCGGCGCGCGCGGGAATTTCAGAGGCGCACGAAACGGATGCGGCGCTCGCCGGGCGTCGTCGCCACGCGGATGAGCAGCGAGGCGTCGTTGCCGTCTTTGGCGATCCACAGGCCGGCGGGTTCCGCGACGCGAAACTCCTTCGGCACACGGAGAAAGACGTTGCCCGGCCGCGTCGTGGTGAAACGCAGTTCGCCGCCGGCGTCGTCCCATGCGGCCGCGGTGATCTCGGCTTGGCCCTGGCGGATGTGGATATCGGTCGCGAGCACCCACGGATGCGCGCGGGCGGGTGCGACGCGCAGGAGCTTCACGCTGCCCGGCGGCACGATCACCGCGTAGGTGCCGTCGGCCATGCCGGCGTAGCGCTCGTCCCAGAAATCCCAGACGGCGCCGGTGGCGGGCACGGTTTGCCGGAGCACGTCGGCGCCGAAGTTGAACACCGCGATCAGATCCCACGTGTCCCACGCCGTGCGCACGCGCAGGCGAAAGGTCTTCGGGTGGTCGGGCTCGGGGGCGGCGAAGAGGTCGAGCGGTTCGGCGGCTTCGGGCAGCCGCGGAAACTGCTGCCGCAGCAGCGCGAGGCGCTCGGGGCTCATGCGGTCGACGTCGTCGCCGATCATGAGCGGGCTGCCGTTGAGGCCGAAGATCGTGGCGCTGATGCGGGCGTCGTTCAGCGCGACGGGTTTGTCGAGGGTGAGGACGTTGCCCGAGTCGGCGATCCAGAGTTTGCGGTGGACGAAAAAGTGCGTCGCCCAGGCCTGCACGGCGCGCAGGTGGCCGGTCCAGTAGTCGGGTTTGTTGACGACAAAGGTGCCGGGCCAGAAGCCCTTGCCGGGTCCGTCGAGCGGGCGGCCTTCGCCGTAGTCGGTGCCGGCGCGCACGGCGTCGAGCAGGCCGACGGTGTGGAAGGTGGGCCCCGTGCTCACGAGCAGATACGTATCCGGACCGGCCGCACGGCGGATCACCTTCAGCGAATCGCGGACCGCCTCGACGCTGGGGACGAGGGCTTTGTTGAAATAGCCGTCGGGGATGTAGCGGCCGGGCGTGGTGCCCGAGGCGGAGTGGACGAAATCGATCATGTAGTAGCGCACGCCCCAGGCGCGCCAGGTGCGGAAAATCTCCTCGAACCACGCGTGCGTCTTCGGGTGGGTGGGATCGAGGATGAGCTGCGGACCGAGGTCGCGGTGCGGCACGCTCATGGGCTGGCCGTCCTTGAGGAGAAACGCGTCGCGCAGCTGCGCCACGCGCGCCTCGAGTCGGGCGCTGACCCAATACGCGCCGGCCCAGAGGCCGAGTTTGAAATCCTGCGCGCCGAGGTCGCGCACGAGCGCTTCGGGGCCGCTGGGGAAGAGCGTGCGGTTCCACTCGAGCCACGCGCCGGGCTCGCGGTTGGCGAGGTTGCCGATGCTGACCCAGATGTAGCCGATGCCGGAGTCGGGGAGTTTCTCGCGGATGGCGCGGGCGTTGCGGCGCACGACGTCCTCGTAGCGCTCGACGTTGAAGCCGTCGACCCACGACCAGCCGACCCAGCCGGCGGGTGTGGCGGGCCAGATGGGCGCGCGGTAGTGGGCCGCGGCGGCGTCGCCCCAGGCGTGGAGCGCCGCGATCGGATCGGTGCCGCGGGCGACGCGGAGGCGCTCGGTCGCGATCGCGGCGCCGGGGGCGAGCACGAAGCCCTCGAAATCGCAGACCGCGGTCACGGTGCCGCCGTCGATCTCGATCTCGGTGTTGATGCGGTCGAAGGTGACGAAACCGACCTGCACGGCGGCGGCGGGCGCCGGCTGCCAAAGCTGTAGCAGCGTTTTGGAGACGAGTTTTTTCCCGGGGACGACGGGCTGGACGAGGTTGGCGAGCTGCCAGCCGCTCATCACGAGCGCGCGGTCGCCGGGCACGCCGGCGAGCTGCGCGACGATGAAGCGGCCGAGCGCGCGCGGGCGGCCGGAGGTGTTGCGCACGGTGGCGGAGACGGTGCCGTCGGGCGCGGCGGTCCACGTCGCCGCGAGGCCGGCGGCGGGAAAAGCGGGGCCGCCGTCGGGACCGGTTTCCGCCCAGTGCAGCGTGCCGTCGACGTGGACGCCGACGCGTGCGGGCCAGCCGGCGATCTCGGGGCGAAACTCCGCGGCGAGCGCGGCCGGGAGCAAGGTCGCGGCGAGGAGAAACAGCAGCGTGCCGCAGCGGGCGAGCGGGGCGGGCCTCACGATGGCGCGACGAGAGCCCGGGTGCGGAGGCCGGTCAACGCTGCGCTGCCGCGGAGGCGCGTGCGCTCCACGCGGCGCGGGTGAGCCGGTGCACCGCGCAGTCGTCGGGGCCGAAGGGGCGGCGCTCGACGAATTCGAAACCGAGGCGGACGTAGAAACGGATCGCGCGGAGGTTGGCGGCGAGCGGGTCGATGAGCACGGCGGTCACCTCGGGCGCGGCGAAGCAGCGGGCGAGCGCGAGCCGCATCAGGGCGGTGCCGTAGCCGCGGCCGAGGTCGGCGTCGTCGCCGATCCAGATATCGAGCGCGCGCAGGTGCGGCGGCGCGTCGCCCCAGTAGCGGCTCTCCTCGCGCGCGGGGTCGATGATCTGCACGAAGCCCACGGGCCGGCCGTCGACTTCACCCATGAGCTGCTCGCGCCAGTCGGGCGTGCGGGCCAGCTCGGTTTCCCAGTCCCACTCGTCGTTGGGGTCGGATGCGAGCACGTGGGGTTCGTCGTCCCAGCGGCGCAGCAACGGCGCATCGGCCGGGACGGCGGGACGGAGGCGCAGGGCGGGTGGAGCAGAGGGCGACGGCATGCGCGACGGGGTGACGGGCGCACGGTGGCCGGCGCCGCAGCGCCGTCAAACCGCGCGCCCGGCGCCGGCCGCGGCGGCGCGGGCGAGGTCGCGCTCGACGCTGAGCCGGTAGGCGGCGACGAGCGCGACACCGGCGAGGACGAAGAGCAGCGAGATGCCGGCGAAGATGGCGTCGAGGCCGAGACTCTTTTTCAGGACACCCGCGAGCAGCACGCCCACGCCGCCGGCGGCGGTGGCGCAGGTGTTCATCACGCCGATCGCGGTGGAGCGGAATTGGACGGGCACGATCTCGACGAGGGTGGGGTTTTCGTTGGCCTGGCCGAGGCCGCGCAGCAGCGAGAACGCGGACACCGCGATCGCGACGGTCGTGAGTCCGGGCCGCAGGAGGAAAAGCAGGAGAAACGGCGCCGCCGCGAGGTAGCTGAGGCCCTGCACAAGCATGCGCTGCTTGGCGCCCTTGGCCGCGGCGCGGTCGGAGACCCAGCCGCCGA
>JBILLY010000389.1:0-5140 GCA_044375835.1 Opitutaceae bacterium | reverse complement strand
GAGGGTCAGCGTGCGGTTGGCCCCCGATTGCGTGAGGGTGTTGGTCGTCGTCAGCCCGGAGATGCCGCTGTTGCCCGCGAGCGTGAGGATATTGGGGATGCTGTTCGCCGCGGTGGAGGCGATCGTGCCGCCGCTGAGCGTGATCGTGCCGGTGCCGAAGCCGCTGTTGTTGTTGGTCGACAGCGTGCCGCCGCTCACCGTCGTGCCGCCGGTGTAGGTGTTGGCCGCGTTGAGCTGCACCGTGCCCGACTGGGATTTCGTCACCGCGCCGGTGCCGGAGATCACACCGGTCGCGGTCGTGTTGCCGGTGCCGTCGAACGCCGCCGTGCGGTTGCCGAGGGCGATGCCGCCGGTCAGCGACAGACTGCCGGTGCTGTTGTTGCGGATGCCGATGTCGTTATCGAGGGCCAGATTCGAATTGACGGTGTGGTTGGCGACGCCGCGGGTCTGCGTGACGGCGATGCCGGAGAAACTCGGCGTGCTGCCCTTGTCGAAGGTGATGGTGTTGTTGTTCACCACGTAGCTGAAGGGCGCGTCGATCTGGAGCGAGCGCACCTCCTGGTTCGCGCCGGTATTGATCGTCTGCGCGGTCGAGACGTAGGTGTTGTCGAGCAGGATGTCGGAGCCCGCCGACGGCACCACGTCCGGACGCCAGTTGGCGGCGCTGCCCCACAGCCCGTCGCCTTGGCCGGCATCCCAGAGGTTGGCCACCAAGGTGGTGACGTTGAGATTGCGGATCTCGTGGTAGTTGGTGGAGCCGCCGGTGCCCGAGGAAAAACCGAACTTCAGCGTATCGGGCCGCGTGTAGCCGGAGAGGTCCATCGAGAGCACGGTCTGCGAGGGCGAACCGTCCTGCTGCAAGGTCACCGTCAGCTGATTCGTGGGCGAGAGGAGCAGCTGGATGGTGTTTACGCCGGTGGGCCGGGTGCCCGCCCCGGGTGAATCGATCGAGGTCAGCAGCGTGCCGGTGCCGCCGAGGTAGTCGTAGCCGGTCAGGCCATTGCCCGGGCCGCGGACCGCGAACGAGTCCGGCGTGAAGCCGATGCCGCCCGAGCGCCCTTCGGTGCCGTTGGAGTAGTTGCCGAACTCGTCCACGGCGACACCGAGGTATCCGCCGTTCAGTCCGCTGCGTTCGTCGGGGCCGCCGATCTTCTGGGCGTAACCGATCGAGCCGCCGTTGGCGCCCACGACGAAGGGCTTGGAGCCGTCGTAAAGGAAGAAGACCAACCCGTCGGCGCCGGTGCCGCCCCAGCTGGCGTATTCGAACGAGGCATAGACCGTCGCGTTCGTCGCGGTAAACGCGGTGTTGTAGTAGGCGCTCGTCGCCTGGTTGTTCCCCAGCGAGGTCAATCGCAGCCAGCCTTGGCCGGAGGGGTCGGAGCCGCCGGAAGTCAACGTGGGCGTATAATTTACGCCGGCGAAGTTCCACCCCGGGGCGGTCGAATTCATGAACGTCTCCGTGACCACCTGCCCGCGCAAAACCACCCCCGAAAGGGTGGCGAGCAAGGCCGCGGCGAGCAGCAACGGGAGTCCGGGTTTCATCGATTCGCGGCCTAGCTTTGGCGGATCCCATCACTTCGCAACACAGGAAATAGGGTATTACCCCCATAAAAACTCATAGCTCTGTGGCAGGATCGCCGCTCACCCGCCCCTTCCGCACGCTCCTCCCCGTCGGCAAGGCGCGGTGCGACGTCCCATGGCCGCCCCCGATCCCCTCGGCCGTCGCTGCCCAAGGCAGAGCGTGCGCCGGACTTCAGGCCGTGATCCGGGGCGCGCGACCGCCAGGCAGGCCGTCTACTCCCACCGGCGCCGGCCGGTCGTCCGCGTCGGCCCGCGTGGCGACACGGGCGGCGCTCGGCGCACGGCTCCGCGTTCTTGCCGTCGCTTCCACTGCGGCCACAGGCTTGCCGCCGCATGAACCCCGATCGCCGCAGGTTTCTTTCCGTGGCCGCGCTGGGAGGACTCGCGGCCCCCGCGCTCTCCGTCGCCCGGGCCCCCGAACCGATCAACCGCGGCGACGCGCCCGCCGACATCGCGGCCCGCCGCGCCGCGATCGATGCCGCCCTCGCCCAGCCCGTCCTGAAACGCGAGCTGTTCACCGCTCCCGTCATCATCGAAAGCCTCGAACTGCTGCGCCACGGCAACCACTTCCTCTGCCGCGTGCGGTCGAAGGACGGCGCCGAGGGTGTGTCGGTCGCGCACAACACGATGCGCACGCTGTATCCGATTTTCCTGCACAACTTGCAGCCCTTCTTCCTCGGCAAAGACGCGCGCGACCTCGACCTCATCCTCGAGAAGGTCTTCGTCTACGGCTTCAATTTCCGCTACAACGGCATCTCGCTCGGCCTGCCGCTCGCCACGATCGAGTTTGCGATCCTCGACCTCCTCGGCCGCCTCGCCGGCCGCCCCGTGCCGGAGCTGGTCGGCCGTATTCACCATCCGCACGTGGCCATCTACGTCGCGACCGAGTGGCGCGAACGCCCGCTCGAGGAAAGCCTCCGCCTCATCAAGGCCGCCGTCGCCGAACACGACACGACCGCCCTGAAGATCAAGGTCGGCAACCTCATGTTCATGACGACCGACATGCGCGACCCGGGGCCCGTCGGCAAAACCGAGCGCCTCATCCCGCTCGTGCGCGAGGCGTTTCCCCACCTCACCCTCTACGCCGACGCCAACGGCTACTACGACGTCCCCGGCGCGATCCGCGTCGGCCGCCTCCTGCAGGAACACAAGTTCGCCTACTTCGAGGAGCCCGTGCGCTACGACCGCTTCGAGGACATCAAGGCCGTCGCCGACGCCCTCGACCTCCCCGTCGCCAACGGCGAGCAGGACCAGAGTTTCGTCAACTTCCGCTGGCTGCTCGCGCACCGCGGCCTCGAGGTCGTGCAACCCGACAACTACTACTTCGGCGGTCTTGTCCGTTCGATCCAGGTCGCGCGCATGGCCGCCGCCTGCGGCCAGGAGGTGATCCCCCACATGTCCGGCGGCGGGCTCGGCTACCTCTACAACCTCGCCTTCGCCGCCGCCATGCCCAACGCCGGCGCGCACCACGAATTCAAGGGCTTCCGCACCCACGTGCCGTTCGAGTGCAAGACCTCGCCGCTGAAGATCGTCAAGGGCCGCATCCAGGTCCCCACCGGCCCCGGCTGGGGCGTCGACCTCGATCCCGACTGGATCCGCCGGCACGAGGTCGTGAAGGCGTGACCCCGCCACCGCCGCCGACCGACTGTCCGAACATCGGCACCGGTCGGGGATTGCCACCTCCCCGCCCCGCCGCAACGTCGCACTCCGCATGAAGATTCCCCTGCTTCTCGCCCTCCTCGTCGCCGGCACCGCGCTCGGCCACGCCGCCGCACCCAAACTCAAAGTCCTGATCGTCGACGGCCAGAACAACCACGTCGTGTGGCCGAAATCGACCGCGATGATGCAGGCCTACTTCGAAGCGAGCGGCCGTTTCGAGGTCTCCGTCCTGCGCACCCGCTTCACCTGGAAGGGCGAAAAATGGCTGCCCGCCTACGCCCTGACCGACGGCAAAACCTACGAGCAGACCGCCGAACCGAAATCGGATCCGAACTTCGCCCCCGACTTCTCCCGCTACGACGTCGTTGTTTCCAATTTCGGCTGGAAAGCCGCCGCCTGGCCCGCCGCCACGCAGCAGGCGCTCGAGGACTTCGTCGCCCGCGGCGGCGGCTTCGTCAGCGTCCACGCCGCCAACAACTCCTTCCCCGAGTGGCCCGCCTACAACAAAATGATCGGCCTCGGCGGCTGGGGCGGCCGCAACGAGAAGAGCGGCCCCTACGTTTACTACGACGCCGCCGGCAAACTCGTGCGCGACCCGAGCCCCGGTCCGGGCGGCGCGCACGGCCCCCAGCACCAGTTCGTGATCGAGACCCGTGACGCCGACCACCCCATCATGCGCGGCCTGCCCAAGCGCTGGCTCCACACGCAGGACGAGTGCTACGACCGCCTGCGCGGCCCGGCCGAAAACATGACCATCCTCGCCACCGCGTATTCGTCCCCCGAATTCAAGGGCACCGGCCGCCACGAGCCCGCGCTCATGACGATCGGCTTCGGCCGCGGCCGCGTCTTCCACACCATCCTCGGCCACGAAGACTACTCGTTCGAGGGCGTCGGCTTCATCGTCACGCTCCTGCGCGGCACCGAATGGGCCGCCACCGGCCAGGTGACCGTCCCGGTGCCCGCGGATTTTCCCACCGAGAAAAACGCCACCCGCCGTCCCTTCGCCGGCCCCGCCGCCACGAAGTAACGCGCGGTCCGCTCCCCGCGCCCGTCTCCGCCGCGGCACCGGGGCCTCGAGCCGCCCGCCGCGCCGGCAACCGCGCCGTCGTTTCGCCCAGCACCGGCAGCGCGGAGCGCACGCCCCACGCCTCGTCGATCGACGCCGCGCCGGCATGCTCGCGTCCCACGCCGATCAGCCCGCTCCCGGGCCGGTGGCTTTGCGAGCCGGCGCTTGGCCCTGTGTCCGGCCATCAGGTCTCGCCCGGCTGCATCCGGTGGCCCGATCTCCGGACATCGTCGGCCGCCCGCCGTTACTCAGCGCCGGCTCGGCACGCGCACCCACTGCATGCCCGCCGCCTCCGCCGCGCGCATGCCCGGCTCCGCGTCCTCGAACACCATGCACGCCCCCGGCGCCACGCCCATGCGCTGCGCCGCCAGCAAAAACATATCCGGTGACGGCTTCCCGTGCACCACGTCGTCCGCCGAGATCACGATCGAAAACACATCGCGCAGCCCGGCCAGGTCCACCGACCGGTTCACGATGTCGCGCGGTCCGCCCGACGCGATCGCCACCGGATGCGTGCGCGCCACCCGCCGCGCGATCGCCACCACCGGCTCGATCAACGGCGCCTCCGGCTGGATCTTGTAAAACGCCGCCTCTTTCTCGTGAAAGACCCGGTCCGGATCGATCACCAGCCCGTAGTGCGCCGCGATCAACTCCGCCACTCGCCGCGTCGGCACGCCGCCCAGCGAATAAAACAGATCCTCGCTCAACGGCTCCTTGAGCCCCGCCGCGCGCATCGCTTCCGCCCAGGCGCGGTAGTGCAGCGGCATCGTGTCCACGAGCGTGCCGTCGAGATCGAAGATGTAGCCGGCGAAGTCGCCGGCGGGCAGGTCCAGT
>JBILLY010000388.1:0-5142 GCA_044375835.1 Opitutaceae bacterium | reverse complement strand
GTGCACGGCGTGATGAACACCGACAACATGGCGATCTCGGGCGAGACGATCGACTACGGGCCGTGCGCGTTTGTCGATGCCTACGACCCGGCGACGGTGTTCAGCTCGATCGACCGGCACGGGCGGTATGCCTTCGGCAACCAGGCGCGCGTGGCGCAATGGAACTTGGCGCGGCTGGCGGAGGCGTTGTTGCCGTTGTTGCATGCGGACGAGGCGACGGCGGTGGGCTTCGCGAACGAGGTGATCCAGGCTTGGCCTGCGCGCCACGAGACGCACCGGCTGGCGGCGATGCGCGGCAAGCTCGGGCTCGCGACGGAAGAGCCGGGCGATCACGCGCTCGTCGAGCGTTTGCTGGCGTGGATGCAGGCGGCGAAGGCCGACTACACGAACACGTTTGCGGACCTCGCGACGGGTCGGCGGCCGGAGGCGGCGGGGGCGGGGGAGGGTGAGTTCGACGCATGGCTGGCGGCGTGGCAGGCGCGGGCGGAGCGCGAGCCGGACGGACCGGAGGCGGTCGCGGCGCGGCAGCGGGCGCATTGTCCCGCGGTGATCCCGCGCAATCACCGCATGGAAGCGGTGCTGGCGGCGGCGGAGCAGGGAGACATCGGGCCGCTGGAGCGCTGGCTGGCGGTGCTGGCGAAACCCTACGACCACGCGGCTGCGGCGGGTCTTGCACCGGAGGACCGCGCGCCGGCGCCGGACGGCGGGACGGGATATCGGACGTTTTGCGGGACGTAGGGTGCCGGGCAACCGCGAGGCCGTCCGCCGGGGTCGCCGGACGGCCGGAGCAGGCGAGGGGAGTCTCACGCGACGTCGCGCGTGCCGGAACCTACTTCCCGTGCAGGGCGATGGACGCGGCTTCGGCTTCGATCTCGTTGCGGGTGGCGCGGCGCGAGGCGCGGCGGATGCGCTCGACCGCGCCGGCTGCGTCGCCGGACAGGCGACGCATCAGGCCGGGTAACAGGTCGGCATTGATGCGGTCGACGGTGCGGCGGGAGTGTGCGAGTGATTCGTCGAGCGCCGAGTCCGTGATCTCGCCGAGGAGACAGGCGGCAATCTGGCGGCCGGCAAAACGCCAATCCGCCGCGGGGACGGCCCGCAGCTCGAGCCGCGCGTCGTCGCGGCGTCCGGCTTCGCATTGCGCGACGAAACACCAGAGCGCGGCGTCGGTGCGCAGACCCTGGTCGGGGCTCCGTCCCGCCGCGCGGAAGTCGGCGGCGGCGCCGGCAAAATCCGCGCGCCACCGGCGGACGTGGCCGCGCTCGTAGTGCCAGCGGGCGGAGTGGATCCCGCGGTTGGCGGGGATCAACATACGGCCTTCGGCGGCGAGTTCCAAGGCACGCGTGTAGTCCGCTTCGGCGTCCGGGGTGCGGTCGTGCGTCGTGCGCCGGGCGGCGGCGCGCGCGACATGAAGCTCCGCGAACGGCGAGACTTCGATGGCCGGGTCGAGCACGCGGATCGCGGCGGCAGGTAGGCGGTCGCGGAGGGCGTCGGACGCGATCCGATGCGCGTCGCGGGCGATGGCGGTGAAGTCGCGGGTGGCGCCGGCAGCGTCGCCCGCGGCGCGACGTTTGTGACCGCGTTCGAGCACGAGGGCACGCAGGTCGGCGGGCATCCGGTAGGCCCCCAGGTCCGCCGGGTTGTGGCCGACGGCGGCGGCGGAGTCGGCGATGGCCTCGTCCAGATTTCCGAGTGCGCGGTGCGCTTGGGCGCGGGCGCGATACGCGTCGCCGTCGAGCCGGTTGATTGCGAGCGCCCGGGTAAGATCGGCGATGGCGCCGGCGAACTCCCGCGCGGCTAGTTTCTCCAGGCCGGCGGCGCGCGACCGGCGGGCGGCGGCGACGCAACTCGCGGCCACGGCGGCCTGCGCGGCTTTGCCGTCGAGCAACTCGTCGAAGCGGGCGCCGTCGCGGGTCAAGAGCCACGCCGCGACGACCCGACCGGCGCGATAGGTGGCTTCGCCCCACGGTGCGCCGTCGGCATGGAAAGCGCGGAACGGGCCGTCGGGCGCGCCACCGCGGTAGGTGACCTCAAAACGCCGGCCGTCGGGCAGGCGGTAGACATGCACGCCCGGCTGATCGCGGCCTTCGCGGCCGGCCGGGTCCGGCGGCAGATCGACCGTGCGTCCGTCGCGGAACGAGACGCCGTTGTCGAGGCGATAGACGCGGCGCGCAGCGTAGCGATCGTCCTCAGGTCGCGGATACGTGGCGACGAGGCCGCTCCGGCCGATGGCCGCGAGCACCTCGGTGCGCCGGACGGTGGCGCCGTCGGGCAGCGTCACGGACCAGGGATCATGCGAGGTGCGCCGCAGGGGAAACTGGGTCCGGAGGTCCTCGCCGTCCACGGGGTTGAATCCCTTCACGTAGGCGGAGGGGCCGACCAACTCGTCGTAGCGGACGAAAATCCGGTATGGGTTTTCCGCGAAGAACTGGTCGGCCGCCGCGACGGGTTGCCGCGGGATCATGGCCTTGAGTTTGGACGTGTCGCGGACCTTGGAAAAGAGCGAGGCGCCCACGAGCAGCAGTGCCGCCATCACGCCGGCGCCCGCGCCGATCCAGCGCAGTGCACCGTTTCGCGCCGGCCAGCCGCGCCGGAGGCCGGTGCGGGCGACGAGAGCCGCGGTCCCCAGTCCGCCGGCCGCGGCGAGAAGCAGGGTGGCAAGCGGTGCCCCGTGCCGGAGGGCAGGCAGTGTCAGAGCGAGCAGGATAACGATTCCCCCGGCGAGCGGTCCGACGGCGATGGCGGAGGCGAGCACCCAGAGGCCGCGGCGCCACCTGGCGGTCGGGGGCCTGGGTGCGGCGGTGGCGGGCGTGGTCGGCAGTGGGGATTCGGAGGCCATGGCCGCGTGGTCGTCCGAATGTCGGGAGCGCGGCGGGCTGGCAAGCAGGCGGTCATCCCGCGCCCCGGCGGCGTTCAGGCGAGCGGCGGAGTGGCGAGAGTCTGGTGCACCATGAGTTTCGTGATCGCGGCCTTGGGGCGGGTGAGTTTCCAGCGGCGGGTGCGCGCCGGTTCGAACACGACGATGGACGTTTCGACCAAGGGACACCCGGGGTCGACGCAGGCGGCTTCGTGCAGGGTCACGGCCGAGTTGTCGTCGATGCCGAGAAACGCGCGCACCCAGTTTTTGACGACGCGCGTTTGCGCGAGGACGGCGTCGTCCGGGGTTGGGGCGGAGGGATCGGGAATGAAGCGATGCACGGGCCGGGCCGAACGCGGCGGAATTTCCGGCCGAGTCAAGCCGGGCGCCGTCGGGCCTTCGAACTGTCCGCCGGCGGCGCGCCGCACCTTGCGGCCGGACGGGCCGTCTCGCAGGGTTCCCCACCGCTCCCCATGTCCTCCGTTCGCCGCGCGCCCAGCGCGTTTGCCTCGTCCCGCTTTTTGATCTTCGCGCTTGCGCTGCTCGCCGTCGCACAGGCCGCCGCGCCGTTGCCGGCGGACTGGATCGACGCGAAGACCGGCCGCCGCGTCGTCCGCCTCTCGCCCGATACCGGCGGCACGAGCCTCTATTTCCACCAGCGGGCCTACACGCCGGAGGGCGACAAAGTCGTCATCCGCACCCGCGACGGCATCGTGGCGGTCGATCTCACCACACTCGGAAAAACGCCGCCCCGCGCCGAACTCGTGCTGGCGGACGCCAGTCCGATCGCCACGGCGTGGCGCACCCGCGAGGCTTACTTTTTCGCCCGCGCGGAGAACGCCCTCAAGGCGGTGCACCTCGACACGAAGGCCGTCCGCACCGTGGTGAAACTCCCGCCGCAGGCGCGCGGCGCGCAGTTCGCGCTCAACTGCGACGAGACGCTGCTCGTGGCGATCGGGCCCGACCCCGACGGCAAGGTCGTGCCGCGCACGCCGCCGCCCAACGGCATGGGGGGCAGTCTCGAGGCGCAGTGGGCCGCCGGCACGCCGAAGATGATCTACACGGTCGAGATCGCGACCGGCGCCTTCAAGGTGCTCCACCGCGAGAACGACTGGACCAACCATCTGCAATGTTCGCCGACCGATCCGCAGCAGATCCTCTTCTGCCACGAGGGGCCATGGCATTTCAACGACCGCACCTGGACGATCCGCGCCGACGGCGGCCCCCCGCAACTCCTGCACCGCCGCACGATGAACATGGAGATCGAGGGCCACGAATTCTTCTCGCCCGACGGGAAATGGGTGTGGTTCGACCTGCAGATGCCGCGCTCGACCGTGTTCTGGCTCGCGGGCGTCGAACTCTCCACCGGCCGGCGCATCTGGTATAACCTGAAACGCGAGGAGTGGTCGGTGCACTACAACCAATCGCCCGACGGCACGCTCTTCGCCGGCGACGGCGGCTATCCCGGCAGCGTCGCCGCGCGCGGCCCCGACGGCGAAACGATCGATCCGCCCGCGCAGGGCCAATGGATCTATCTGTTCCGGCCCGCGTTGGTCCGCGGCCAGTCGATCCCCAAGCCGGGCGAGCCGCTGATCGAAACCGGATTCCTGAAGTCCGAGCGCTTGGTCGACATGTCCGCCCACGACTACAGCAAAGTCACCGGCGTCGAGCCCAACCTCACGTTCACGCCCGACGGGAAGTGGATCGTTTTCAGCGGCAATTTCCACAGCCCGCGCGACGACCGGGGCCGCGCCCTCACCCACACCTATGCGGTGCAACTCGCGCGCCCGTGATGCCGCGGTCGGCGGCGGCGCGGTTTCCGGCGGTCGGGCCGCGGCGCGACCCGCGCCTTGCGGCGTCGGCCCCGCTCGTCGAGTCTGCGCGCCGCGCGGCGCTGCCGGTGGCGGCTTTGGCCCCGCGTCCACCCTCCACCCCAGAAAACCATGTCCCGTCTCCTTGCGCTCCTGCTCCTTTCCGCGGCCGTCGTCCGGGCCGCAAATCCCGTCGTAGTCCCGCTCTGGCCGGCCGGCGCGCCCGGCGCCGAAGCCCGCAAGGCGGAGCCGGAGAAGATCGCCGGCTCCAACGTGTCCAACATCCACGCGCCCTCCGTGCTGGTGTATCTGCCGGCCAAGGACACCGCCACCGGCTGTGCCGTGGTCGTGGCGCCGGGCGGCGGTCACGCCCGCCTCGCTTTCCAGCATGAAGGCACGGCGGTCGGCGAATGGCTCGCCGCACACGGCATCGCCGCGTTTGTCCTGAAATACCGGCTGGCCAAAGACGACGCG
>JBILLY010000386.1:0-5144 GCA_044375835.1 Opitutaceae bacterium | reverse complement strand
GACAGCGGCCGAAAACGTCTCTTAGTCTGCGGTCCTCCCCATGGCCGGTTCCCCATCGTCGTCTGTTGTCCCCCGCTTCGTGTCGTCCGTTTGGCGTGCGCTCTGGCCCGCGTTGGCGGCGCCGTTGGCCGGAGCGGCGACACCGGGCGCGCCCGCGAAGCTCAGCTACAACGACCACATCCAGCCGATTCTCGCCGAAGCCTGTTTCCACTGCCACGGGCCCGACTCCGGCACCCGCAAAGGCAAACTGCGGCTCGACCGGGCGGAGTTCGCGACCAAGCCGCGCGGCGGCGGCGACCTCGAACCCGCAATCTTGCCGGGCCAGCCGGCCGCGAGCCCGCTGATCGAGCGCATCAAGACCAAGGATCCGGAGGAAATCATGCCGCCGCCGGAGACGCACAAGACGCTCAAGCCGGCGGAAATCGCGCTGCTCGAGCGCTGGATCGCCGAGGGCGCGGAGTATCAGGAGCACTGGTCGCTGCTCGCGCCGACGCGCCCGGCGGTGCCGACGCCGCCGCTCGCGGCCGGCTGGGCGCGCAATCCGATCGACGCCTTCGTCGCGCAGCGGCTCGCCGACGAGAAACTGGCTCCAGGCAAGCCGGAGGCCGCGGCGCGCCTCCTGCGCCGGGTCACGCACGACCTCACGGGGCTGCCGCCCACGCCGGAGGACGTCGCGGCGTTTGTGCGCGATCCCTCGCCGGCGGCCTACGACCGCGCGGTGGATCGCCTGCTGGCGAGTCCGGCGAGCGCGGAGCATTTCGCCCGGCACTGGCTCGACGCCGTGCGCTACGCGGACACCCACGGCATCCACATCGACAGCTTCCGCTCGATCTGGCCCTACCGCGACTGGGTGATCGACGCGTTCCGGCGGAACATGCCGTTCGACCAGTTCACGGTGGAGCAGGTCGCCGGCGATCTGCTGCCCGACGCGACGCTCGACCAGAAAGTGGCGTCGGGTTTCAACCGCTGCCTGCCGACGACGAGCGAAGGCGGTGCGATCGCGGAGGAATACGAGGCGATCTACGCGAAAGACCGCGTCGAGACGCTCTCGACCGTCTGGCTCGGCCTCACCACGGGCTGCGCGTCCTGTCACGACCACAAATTCGACGCGATCTCGCAGCGCGACTTCTACTCGTTGGCGGCGTTTTTCCGGCACAACACCATGCCGGCGATGGACGGCAACGTGTGGAACACGCGGCCGTCGGTGTTCGTGCCGGCGCCGGCGGACCGGGCGGGATGGGAGACTTTGCAAACGGAGATCGCGGCGACGCGCGCGGCCTTGAAGCGGCGCGCCGGTGAGGCGGAGGCGGAGTTCGCGGCGTGGGCCGAAAACGCGACCGTGCTCGCGGCCGCACCGCGCGAGTATGACACGCCCTTGCACGCGGCCTTGGTCGAGACGCTCGAGGCCGCGACGCGCGCGGCGGCGGTGCCGCCGATTCCGGCGCCCGTCGCGGCGACTCCGACCGCGATGCCGGCGAAGGAGCCGGCGGCAACCGGACCGACCGTGGCCGTGAGCGACGCCGGGCCGCGCGAGGCGGGTGCGGCGACGACCCCTGCAACCGAGCCCGCGCCGATGCCCGGACCGGTGATCGGCCCCTTCGGACCGGCGACCCGCGTGGATGGCCGGAGTCTCGACATCGGCGGGCCGGTGCCGCTGCGTCGCGAGGAGTCGGACAGTTTCGTTTTCCTTGTGCATATCACAGGCACGCCGAGCGGTCCGTTGCTCTCGTCGCTGGACGACGGCGAGCGCGGGGCGGGGTGGGAGGTTTACCTCGAGGGCGGGAAGATCGGCGCCCGGCTGCGCGGCACTGCCGGGAGCTTTGCGGCGAAGGGCTTGTCGGCGGCCGCGCTCAAGCCCGGCGTCTGGCATCATGTCGTGTTCACCTTCGACTCGGGTGCGTGGTCGAACCGCGCGGTGGAGGTCTACGTCGACGGCAAGGCCGGAGCCAGTGCCGGCAACATCAACCACGTGCCCGCCGATCTCGTGTCCGCGGCGCCGTTGCGCCTCGGCGGGCGGCCGGGCGCGGAACTCTCCGGCGGCACCGTGTGGGTGCAGGACCTGCGGCACCAACGGCGCGGCTACAACGTCGGCCAAGCCAAGGAGGCCGCCGACCTGCTCGACGCGCACGCCGCGTTGCGGACGGCGCCCGCGAAGCGCACAGCGGCCCAGACCAAGGCGCTGCGCGAGCATTTCTTCGCGGCGGTCGATGTGCCCGCGCTGGCGCTGCTGGGCCGGCTCGACGGACACCTCGCCCGCGACGCGGCGTTCCGCGCGCGCGGCGGAATTTCGCTCGTGATGGAGGAAAAGAAGGAAGGGGAGCCGTTCGCGCACATTCTGACCCGCGGCGAATACAACCAGCCCGCCGAGAAGGTCGGGGCCGCGACGCCGGCAGTGTTGCCGCCCTTGCCGGCCGACGCGCCGCGCAACCGCCTCGGCCTCGCGCGCTGGCTGGTCGACGCGCAGAACCCGCTGACGGCCCGCGTGACGGTGAACCGGCTCTGGCAGCAATTTTTCGGCACGGGCTTGGTCGAATCGGCGGGCGACTTCGGCGTGACGGGCGCGCGGCCCTCGCATCCGGCGCTGCTGGACTGGCTCGCGGTGGAGTTTCGCGAGAGCGGCTGGGACTATCGGCGGATGGCGCGGTTGATGGCGACCAGCGCGACCTACCGGCAGAGCGCCGCGATCCCGCCCGCGCTGCTCGAACGCGATCCGGAGAACCGGCTGCTCGCCCGCGGCCCGCGCCACCGGCTTGATGCCGAACAACTCCGCGATCAGGCGCTGGCCGCATCGGGGATGCTCGTGGCCAAGCTCGGCGGCCGTCCCGTCCGACCCTACCAGCCCGAAGGCATCTGGGAGGAGGTGGCGATGAAGGAGTCGACGACGCGGTTCTACCGGCAGGACCAAGGCGAGAGTCTCTTCCGCCGCTCGCTCTACACGATTTTGAAGCGCACGGCTCCGCCGCCCGCGATGGATATCCTCAACGCTCCGAGCCGCGAAGTCTCGTGCGTGCGCCGCGACCGCACCAACACGCCGCTGCAGGCGCTCGTCACGCTCAACGAGCCGCTCTTCGTCGAGGCGTCGCGGCAGCTCGCCGCCCGGGTGCTGCGCGAGGCGCCGGCCTTCGACGCGCGGCTCGATGCGCTGGCGCTGCGTTTGCTCGGCCGCACCTTCGCCGCGGACGAACGCGCGGTGGTGCGCGCGACGCACGACCGCGCGCTGGCCACGTATCAGAAGTCCCCCGACGCCGCCCGCGCGCTGCTCCGCGTCGGCACGACGCCCGCGGACGGGAAGCTGCCCGCCCCCGAACTGGCCGCCTGGACGATCGTGGCGAGCCAGGTGATGAATCTCGACGAAGCGCTGACGAAGTAGGAAATCCCGAACGCCAAACCCCAAACGCCAAAAATATCCCGACCGCCGACACCCGATCCTGCACCGCAAGAACCGAGACTTCTTTGGTGGTTGGACCTTCGGCGTTTGAGATTCTCTCCCCCCATGCTCCCGCCCGACTGGCAGAACACCTTCGCCGACTTCAACGCCGCGGTCACCCGCCGGCAGTTTTTCCGCCGCAGCGGCACCGGCCTCGGCGCCGCCGCGCTCGCCGCGCTGCTCGGCGACCGGGCGCTGGCCGCCGATGCCGCCGCGCCGTCCGCCGCGGCCACCTTGCGCACCGCGCTGACCGAGCCGTGGAAGATCGCGCCCAAGGCCAAGCGGGCCATCTACATTTCCCTGATCGGCGCGCCCTCGCAGCTGGAGCTCTTCGACTACAAGCCCGACCTCGAGAAGCGTTTCAAAGAAGACCTCAAGGACTGGCTCGGCGCCCAGGGCGAACGTCTCACCGGCATGACGGCGCGGCAGACGGCGTTTCCGCTGGCACCGGCGCGTTTCAAGTTCGCGCAGCACGGCCAAAGCGGCGCGTGGATCAGCGAACTGCTGCCCTACACCGCGAAGATGGCGGACGACATCTGCATCATCCGCTCGATGAAGACGGATGCGATCAACCACGAGCCGGCCAACCAGCTCGTCTACACCGGCTCGATGCAGAACGGGAAAGCCTCGATCGGCTCGTGGCTCGCCTACGGCCTCGGTTCGCTGAACCGCGATTTGCCGGCCTTCGTGGTGCTGCACGCGAAGCACTCGAGTCCGTTGTCCAACGTGCAGGCGATTTCGGCCCGTCTCTGGGGCTCGGGTTTCTTGCCCGGGAAACACGCGGGCGTGTCGTTCCGCCCGTCCAACGATCCGGTGCTCTACCTCAACGATGCGCCCGGCATCCCGCGCGAGCTGCGCCGCTCGATGCTCGACGGCCTGGAGCAGCTCAACCGCCGCAGCTACGAGAGCATCGGCGACCCGGAGATCCAGACGCGGACCCAGCAATACGAGATGGCCTTCCGCATGCAGGCCAGCATCCCGGAACTCGCCGACCTGACCAAGGAGCCCGAATCGACCTACGCGCTCTACGGCGAGGAGGCGCGGCAGCGCGGGACCTTCGCGAGCTCGGCGCTCATGGCGCGCCGGCTGGTCGAGCGCGGCGTGCGCTTCGTGCAGATCTTCCATCGCGGCTGGGACCAGCACGGCACGTTGCCGCGCGACATCGCCTCCCAGTGCAAGGACGTCGATCAGCCCTGCTACGCGCTGATCCAGGATCTGAAACAGCGCGGCATGCTCGACGACACGCTGGTGATCTGGGGCGGCGAGTTCGGCCGCACCGTCTACTGCCAGGGCCGGCTCACCGAGACGGACTACGGTCGCGACCATCATCCGCGGTGCTTCTCCATCTGGATGGCGGGCGGCGGCATCAAGGGCGGGCAGGTCTACGGCGAGACCGACGAGATGTCCTACAACATCGTCAAAGACCCGGTCCACATCCGCGACCTGCACGCGACGATTTTGCACCTCATGGGGCTCGATCACGAGAAGTTCAGCTTCAAATTCCAGGGCCTCGACCAGCGCCTGACCGGCGTGCTGCCGGCCCACGTGGTGAAGGGGTTGCTGGCGTAGCGGGGAACGCGGTCGATGCGCGCCTTCGTCGGCAGCTTGATCCTCGGAGTGGCCGCGGCCGGCGCGGCCGAGGCGCCGCTGCCGGCCAAGGTCGAATTCAATCGCGACGTCCGGCCGATCCTCTCGGACAACTGTTTTTAATGCCACG
>JBILLY010000633.1:0-3622 GCA_044375835.1 Opitutaceae bacterium | reverse complement strand
AACCGCCGCGTGACCGACTACCTCGTCGGCCACGATTTCCACGAGTGCGTCAACTACACGCTCCGTCCCGGCAAAGAGATCGCGCCGTGGACCACCGCGGCCGCCGCGCAGGAGCTCGCGCTTGCGAATCCGTTCACCGAAGACCAGTCGCACCTGCGCCCCACGCTCGTCACCGGCCTGCTCGAGTCGCTCAAACTCAACCAATCCCGCGGCGTCGCCGTTTCCCGCCTCTGCGAGACCGGCCGCATTTTCCTCGAACGCAACGGGCAGACCGTCGAGTGCGCCGCCGCCGCCTTTGTGCTGGCCGAGTCCGCCGGCGACCGCAGCTGGCTCAAACGCGAGGCGCCCGACTTCTTCGCCGCCAAGCACCACGTCGCCGCACTCGCGGCGGCCGCCGGCATCGACTTCGCCCGCCAGCCTGTCGCCCCGCTCGCCGGCGCGACGCTCGGCTGGCAGGAGGGCCACGCGGCGTCCGCCGGCGACATCGCCCACGGGTGGACCGCACGGTTCGGCCTCGTGAATCTCTCGCTGCTCAAGTCTCTCGGCATCGAGGGCAAGGTCTACGCCGGCCTCTTCGCCATCTTGCCGGAAAAGCTCTCCGCCGATGTCACCCGTCGCCGGTTCCAGGAGTTCAGCCTGATGCCCGCCGCGCTGCGCGACGTCGCCCTCGTGGTCGACGCCGCCACGCCCGCGCTCGACGTGCAGAAAGCCGTCGCCAAGGTCGCGCGCGCCGTGGTCGGCAACGCCATTGCGGTCGAGCGCGTGAGCGTTTTCGACGTCTACCAGGGCAAGGGCCTGCCCGACGGCAAGAAGAGCCTCGCCTTCAATCTGGTCTTCCGTTCCGCCGAGCGGACGCTCACCGACGACGAGGTCAACGCGGCCTTCAACAAGCTCCAGGACGAGCTGTTGAAAAACACATCCTACCAGATCCGAAAATAGGTCCTTGAACCGCAGAGGCACGAAGGCGCTGCAGTCCGGCGGCGGACTTCCTTTCGTGCCTCCGCGTCTCAGTGGCGCAACGTTCCTGGCGGTCGGATCGTGGTGCGGGTCGCGCGGACGTTATCCGCCCGCGAGCGGCAGGATCACGCGAAACTCGCATCCGCCCTCGGGCAGGTTTTCCGCCGCGATCGTCCCGCCGTGCGCCACGACGATCTTGCGGCAAATGGCGAGGCCCAGCCCGGTGCTTTTCTCGCCGCCGGTCGCCGCCACGGACAAGCGGCCGAAATCCTGAAACAGTTTGCCGCGCTCCTCCTCCGGGATGCCCGGGCCCTGATCCTTCACGCTCAGCCGGCACTCGCGCGCGCCCACCACCAGCTCAACGAGGATCGCGGAGCCGGGCGGGGAGTATTTCACGGCGTTGCTCAGCAAATTTGACACGACCTGGCCCAGCTTGGCGGGCTCCGCCGCCACCGTCGGGCCCGGCCGGGGCGGTGTGAAGTAGAGGTTGATTTTCTTTTTCAGCGCATCGATCGCCGCCAGGTGGACCGCCTTGCCCACCAACTCGGCGAGGGGGCAGGGCGTGAGCGCGAGCTTGAGCTCGCCGGCCTCGATCGTGGCGAGATCGAGCAGATCGTTCACGAGGGAAAACATCGATTGGCTGGCGCCGTGGATCGTCTCCACGAGTTCGCGCTGGTCGGCCGACAACGGACCTACCGTGCCGTCGCGCAGAAACTCCGCCAGGCCGCGGATCGACGAGAGCGGGTTGCGCAGGTCGTGCGCGACCATCCCGAGCAAGCGTCTCTGGGCGGCATTGGCGGCGGTAAGCTCGGCCACGAGCGCGTCGAGTTTCCGCGTGGCGGGCCGGCCGGCGAGGTGGTGGCGCACGCGGGCGATCACTTCCTCGGGCACGAAAGGTTTCGGCAGGCAATCGCTCGCGCCGGCGCGAAACGCCGCGGCGCGTGTCGCCCGCCGGCTGTCGGGCAGCAGGAAGATCGGCGGCGGGCCGTCGGGGCCGAGCCGCCCGGCCAGCGCCGCGTCGTCGGGGCCGGGCAGGTCGGCGGCGATCAACACGAGGTCGGGCCGGTGCTTCACCCCGCGGGCGAGCGCGCTCCGGCTCGAGGCGGCTTCCTCGAGCACGTAGCCCGCCGGCGCGAGGATGCTCCGGAGGGTGCGGCGTGCGGCACGGTCGGCGTCGACGATGAGCAGGCGTGCGGGCGCGGGGTCGGCAGGGGCAGGGGCAAGTGGCATGAGGCGGGGCGGCGGGACGGCAGCGATCGCGTCCGGCCTCAGCGGGCGTCCTTGTCGGCGCCGGGGCGACGGCGGAGCATCGAGGCCCACGAACTTGGTCGGGGCGTGACCGGCAGGATGGCCGACGGGGCGGGGGCCGGCTCGGGAGGCGCCGCCGGGGCTGCCGCCGGGGCGGCGGGCGGCGCGGCGGGGGCCGCGAGGTCGACTATCTTGATCGTTACAGTGCCGTTGCCGAGCTGAGCGCCGGGCGTGCTGCGGCGAAACGATCCGGCGTTGTAGCCGCAGCGGTCGATGCGGGCCGCCGCGGCGCCTTCGTGGGCGCTGCCGGCGGTCCACTGCGTGGCGAGCGCAGTGGCGGTGCCGCGGTCGATCGCGGGGTCTCCGGGTTCGCAGCTGCCGGTGTCGGGCGCGCCGTCCGCGCCGGGGGCCGAGCCGCCCGCGCCGCCGCGGGCGGAAAGCAGGAGCTTGATCGGATTGGGCAGGTCAGCACCCGTCCACACGAGCGAGTCGCCGCCGCGCACGCCCACCGCACCCGAGAGGCCGCGCCGTCCCACGACGATCTTGAGCTGCTCGCCGTGCCGGAGATGAAACATCCCGCTGACGCGCGCCCCGGGCAGCCCGGGTGCCGCGCCGTTTCCGCCCTGCGCCCCCGCCGCCTCGACGACAAACGTGCCCGACGCGGGCACGGCGAAAGTCTGCACGGTGCCGGTGACGGCAAAAACGACGGGGCTGCTGGTCATGGTTCGAAGGGGAAGCGCCGCCACGGTGCGGCGGCGCAAGCGGGACTCAAACAAAAGCAGCGCTCGCGCCGCCGTCGTCGTGCTGGACGGAAAATGAAAAGCCCGCCGGCCGGGAGGCGGGCGGGCGAGTCGGCCCCGGTTTCCCTCAGGCTTCGACCGGATCACTCACGACGTCAGGATCCCACAGGCCCAACGCCGCGGTATTGTCCTGAAGAATAAAACCGAACGAGTAAGTGCCCGGGTAGTTGTTGAGATCGATGACCGCGAGGCCTCCCGAGGGGATCGAGGCGAGGCTGTAGGTGGTGCCCTTGTAGGCCCACGTCATCGCTGTGCTGAGATCACCCGCGTGGTTGACCAGCACGGTGGCAAATTGCGACCACGCTGTCGTGGTCTGGTCGGCGAGCGTCTTGTAGTAGGGGGTGCTCACCAGCACTTTGGTCCCTCCCGTGGGCAATTTCAGATCCGAGGCCAGCGTGGCGGAGAAGTTGAGCTGCACGGGCACGCCCTGCTCGGCGTCGACAATGATGTTGGTGCCGCCATTGGTGATCTTCACCACGCTGGAGGATCCCTGCAGGGCCATGGTGGCCTGCACGGCGTAGTAGTCTTTGCCGTTGGGAAGTTTTACGTTCGAGTCGGACCAGGCGCTGATGATGACGTTGATGTTGGCGGAGGCGATGGCGGTGCTCATGCGGTTC
>JBILLY010000385.1:0-5170 GCA_044375835.1 Opitutaceae bacterium | reverse complement strand
CTCGCCCTGCCCCCCTCCGTCGCCAACCTCGCCGCCACCCTCCGCGCCGCCGGCTACGCCACCGGCCTCAGCGGCAAGTGGCACATCGCCGACAACTACGCCGCCGCCCCGCTCCGCGCCCGCGACGGCGGGAAGTATTTCGACCGCTACGGCTTCGATTTCTGCGGCGCCGCCGAGGAGAAAGACCATCCCGAGGACAAGGCCGTCACCGCCATCACCGACGAGATCATCGGCTTCATCGAGCGCCACCGCGACCGCCCGTGGTTCGCCTGCGCGATGCAGTTCACCACCCACACCAAACTCACCGCGCCGCGCGCCCTCGTCGAGAAACACGCCGCCCGCGGCTACAAGCGCACCACCTCGCCCAACGCCCGCTACAGCGACCGCCCCACCGCCGAGTATCTCGCCATGCTCGAGCACTTCGACGCCGAGGTCGGCCGCCTCCTCGCCCGCCTCGATGCCCTCGGCCTCGCCGCCAACACCGTCGTCGTCTTCACCAGCGACAACGGCGGCCTCTCCCGCATGGCCAGCTGCGCCCCTCTCCGCGAGGGCAAGGGCTCCCCCTACGAAGGCGGCATCCGCGTGCCGCTCCTCGTCCGCTGGCCCGCGCGCATCAAGGCCGGCACCGTCAGCGACACCCCCGTCCACACCGTCGACTTCTACCCCACCTACGCCGCCCTCGCCGGCGCCACGCCGCCGCGCGGCCACAAACCCGACGGCGCCGACCTCAGCCCCGTCCTCACCCAATCCGGCCCGCTCGCGCGCGACACCCTCGCCTGGCACATGCCCACCTACACCGCCATGTATGGCCGCACGCCCTGCGCCGTCATCCGGCAGGGCGATTGGAAACTCATCCACTGGTTCGGCGACTACCTCGACCCCCGCGGCTTCACTCCCGACCAGACGCCCTACGGCAAACTGATCCTCGGCCCCCGCACCGAACTCTACCACTTGCGCGACGACCTCGGCGAAACCCGCGATCTGGCCGCCGCCCGCCCCGATAAAGTCAAAACGCTCCGCGCCGCCCTCGAAGCCTGGTGGCGCGACACCGGCGCCGGCCTGCCCACTCCCAATCCCGATTTCGACGCCGCCACCTGGTGGCTCTCGCCCGCCGCCCTCGCGAAACAGGCCAAGTCCCCCTCGACCGCGCCCGCGAAAAAATAGCGCCCCACCCCGCTTCGCCCCGACTTCCACCCCGGCGCCCACCGCCCCCAACCTCACCCCGATCCCCGCCCGAGCCATGCCCGCGCCGCAGCCCAGCCTTCCTCCCGACCGCCCCGCATCGTCGGGCCGCGGCACCGCGGCATACATCCGGCCCACCGCGTGGAAAACCGCGGCGTCCCATCACGTCTCACCTCAACCCCGTCAGCCGCCGCCAACCGCCCGCGCGCCTATCGGCGCCCCTTGGCTCGCGTTCGCTCTGCGCCTCTTTGCGCCTCTTTGCGGCCACCTCGCCCGAGTTCCGCGCCTCGTCGTCTCCGCTTGCGTTGCCGCCTCCGCTCTCGCGCTGCCCGCTGCCGCAGCCGAGCGCGACGGCCTCGCGTTTTTCGAGCAGAAGATCCGCCCTGTCCTCGCCGAGCACTGCTACGAGTGCCACAGCGAGCGCGCCAAGAAAGTGAAGGGCGGCCTCCTCCTCGACACCAAGGCCGGCTGGCAAAAAGGCGGCGACAGCGGCGCGCCCGCCATCATCCCCGGCAAACCCGACGACAGCCTGCTGCTCCGCGTCGTCCGCCACCTCGAGGACGACCTCGCGATGCCGCCGAAGAAGCCGCCGCTCCCCGCCGCAAACATCGCCGACCTCGCCGCGTGGATCGCGATGGGCGCCCCCGATCCGCGCGACGGCGCGCCCGTCGCCGCGCGTCGCGGCGACAAGTCGTGGTGGTCGCTCCAGCCCCTCGCGACGCGTTTCGCGCACGACTCGATCGACGGCTTCGTCGCCGAAAAACTCGCCGCACGCCAACTCGCGTTCAACCCGCCCGCCGATCCGCGCACGCTCATCCGGCGCATGACCTACGATCTGCACGGCCTTCCGCCCACCGCGGACGAGGTCGCGGCGTTTGTTTCCGCGTCGATCGGCAATCCGCAATCGGCGATCGAAAATCTGGTGGACCGCCTCCTCGCCTCGCCCCGCTACGGCGAACGCTGGGGCCGCCACTGGCTCGACGTCGTCCGCTTCGGCGAAAGCAACGGTTTCGAACGCAACGTCATCATCGACGACCTCTGGCCCTTCCGCGACTTCGTCATCCGCTCGCTCAACGCCGACAAACCCTTCGACCGCTTCATCGCCGAACACCTCGCCGGCGACATCCTCGCCCCCGGCGATCCCGCCGTCGAAGTCGGCGCCGCCTTCCTCGTCGCCGGCCCCTACGACGACGTGAAGAACCAGGACGTCGCCGCCCAGGCCGCCATCCGCGCCGCCACGCTCGACGATGTCGTCGTCGCCTCCAGCGGCGCCTTCCTCGGCCTCACCGTCGGCTGCGCGCGCTGCCACCACCACAAGTTCGATCCCATCCCCACCGAGGACTACTACCGCCTGCGGTCCGCGTTCGAGGGCGTGAACCACGGCCGCCGCGTCGTCGCCACGCCCGCCGAGCGCGACGCCTTCACCGCCGCCACCAAGCCGCTCAATGCACGCCGCGCCAAGCTCGTCGCCGAGCGCGACGCGATCGAGCGCGCCGTCACGCAGCGCGCCAAGGCGATCGCCGCCGCCACCGCCACACCCCGCCCGAAAATCGATCCCGACGGCACCGAGGAAAAATTCCCCGCCGTCGCCGCGCGCCACGTGCGCTTCGTGATGAGCGCCTCCACGACGAATCCCAAGTCCGCCGTCGGCTCGCGGCTCACCGAGTTCGAGGTCTGGAGCGCCGGCGCCTCCGCGCGCAACGTCGCGCTCGCCGCGCACGGCGCCAAGGCCGAGGGCACCAAGTCCTCGACCGCCGAGGATTTCCCCGAAGCCTACGGCGTGCAGCACGTCATCGACGGCCGCCACGGCGAGCAATGGTTCATCGGCAATCCCGCCGTCCTCACCGTCACGCTGGCCCGCGCGGAGACGATCGAGCGCATCGTGTTTCGCAACGCCAAGGAAACGATGATCGAGGACAAGGCCCAGGGCGCCACGCCCGCCGACTACGAGGTGCAGGTCTCGCTCGACGGCGAGACGTGGCGCACGGTCGCCACCGGCGCGGATCGCCAGCCGTGGAGCGAAGCCCACGCGATCGAGCGGCACCGCGCGGCCGCCACTACGCCCGAGGAGCGCGGGCAACTCGCCGCCGTCACTCCCCGCCTCGCCGCCGTCGATCGCGAGCTCAGGGCCGTGCCGCCGCTCCGCCAGGTGTGGGTCGGCAAACCCGCGCAACCCACCGAGGCCACCCGCGTGCACAAAGGCGGCGACCCGATGAAGCCCGGCGACTCCGTCGCCCCCGCGAGCCTCGCCGTGCTCGGCCACGCGCTGCCCGACTTCGCGCTCGCGCCCGATGCCCCCGAGGGCGAGCGCCGCCGCGCCCTCGCCGACTGGATCGTCCACCCCGCCAATCCGCTCACCCCGCGCGTGCTCGCTAACCGCGTCTGGCAATACCACTTCGGCACCGGGATCGTGGATACGCCCTCCGACTTCGGCTTCCTCGGCGGCCTGCCGTCGCACCCCGAGCTGCTCGACTTCCTCGCCCGCCGCCTGCTCGCGCACGGTTGGCGCCTCAAGGCGCTCCACCGCGAGATCCTCCTCTCGCGCACCTACCGCCAGTCCGCCGCCCATCGCGCCGACGCCGCGCGCACCGACGGCGAGTCCCGCCTGCTCTGGCGGTTCCCGCCGCGCCGCCTCTCCGCCGAAGAGATCCGCGACACGATGCTCACCGTCGCCGGCAAGCTCCAACTCGAGCCGATGGGCGGCCCCGGCTTCCGCCTCTACAAGTTCACGCAAAACAACGTCTGCACCTATTTCCCGCTCGATCACCCGGGCCCCGAGACCTACCGCCGCGCCGTCTATCACCAGAACGCCCGCGCCAGCGTCGTCGACGTGCTGAGCGATTTCGATTTTCCCGACATCGCGCTCGCCGCCCCCCGCCGCGCCAACACCACCACCCCGCTGCAGGCGCTCACCCTGCTCAACCATCGCTTCACCCTCGACCTGGCGTCCGCGCTCGCCGCGCGTCTCGACCCCGCCGACCCGATCGCGCACGCCTACGCCCTCGCCTTCCAGCGCCCGCCGACCGCCGCCGAGAAATCCGCCGCCGCCGCCCTCATCGCCGCCCACGGCCGCGACGCCTTCTGCCGCGCCCTACTCAACGCCAACGAACTCCTCTACCTCGAATAACCCGCCCCCGTCGTCTCCCCCGTCTTCTCGCCTCCCCCGTTTCCCGATTTCCCGATTTTCCGATTTTCCACCTTTCCGATTTTCCACCCGCGCTCGCTGCCCCCCGTCGTTTCTCCCCGCTCTTCTTGCCCCGGCTTCTTCTTTTCCTCCGTTCCATGCGCTCCCGCCCCCGCCCGTTTCTTCTTTCTGCTTTCTTCTTTCTGCTTTGCTCGACCGCCGTCGCCGCCGCTGCTCCCGCGCCCGCGCGCCCCAACATCCTCGTCATCCTCGCCGACGACCTCGGCTGGTCCGACCTCGGTTGCTACGGCGGCGAGATCGCCACGCCGCACCTCGACGCCCTCGCCCAGGGCGGCCTCCGCTTCACCCAGGCCTACAACACCGCCCGCTGCTGGCCCTCGCGCGCCGCCGTCACCACCGGCTACTACCCGCAGCACGTCCGCCGCGACGTCGTCCCCGGCGTCGCCAGCGGCGGCGGCAACCGCGGCGTCCGCCCCGCCTGGGCCCCCCTCGTCACCGAGTTCCTCCGGCCCCTCGGCTACCGCAACTACCACAGCGGCAAATGGCACATCGACGGCAAGCCGCTCGCCCAGGCCTTCGACCGCTCCTTCGAGATCAACACCGGCCAGAACAATTTCTTCAAAGCCCCCGGCAACACCGACGACGGCGTCCCCCTCGTCCAGACCGACGACTACTACTCCACCGTCTCCACCGCCGACCACGCCATCAAGTATCTGCGCGACCACGCCGAGAAATTCCCCGGCCGCCCCTTCTACCACTACCTCTGCTTCATCGCCCCGCACTTCCCGCTCCACGCCCCCGCCGCCGACATCGCCCGCTACAAGGACACCTACACGCCCGGCT
>JBILLY010000382.1:0-5182 GCA_044375835.1 Opitutaceae bacterium | reverse complement strand
CCAAGGCGGCTACGGCGCCGACCTCGCCGAGCGGGCTGGCCGTGAGCATCACTTACGACGGGTCCTCCGTTGTGCCGAGCGCTGCCGGCACCTATGCGGTCGTCGCGACGGTGGCTGACCCGAACTATCACGGCACTGCTTCCGGCACGCTCACGATCGCCAAGGCGACGGCGATCGTAACATTGGGCAACCTGGCACCGACGTATGACGGTTCGTCGAAATCGGCGACGGTGAGCACGGTCCCCGCCGGCCTCACGGTCAACCTCACTTACAACGGCTCCGCCACCGCGCCGACGGATGCCGGCTCGTATGCCGTCGTCGGCACCGTGAGCGACGCCAACTACGAGGGCTCCGCCGCCGGCACGCTCGTGATCGCGAAAGCCCCCGCCAACGTGGCGCTCGGCAACCTCGCGCAGACCTTCGACGGCACGCCGCGCGCCGCCACGGTGAGCACGGTCCCCGCCGGCCTCACGATCAACTTCACCTACAACGGCTCCGCCACCGCGCCGACGAATGCCGGCTCGTATGCCGTCGTCGGCACCGTGACCGACGCCAACTACGAGGGCTCCACCGCCGGCACGCTCGTCGTCGCCCAGGCCCCCGCCACCGTGGCGCTCGGCAATCTCGCGCAGACCTACGACACCACGCCGCGCCTCGCGACCGCCGCGACCGTGCCCGCCGGCCTCGGCGTTTCCTACACCTACAACGGCTCGCCCGTCGCGCCGACCGCCGCCGGCACCTATGCCGTCGTCGCCACGATCAACGACGCCAACTACACCGGCTCCGCCTCGGGCACGCTCGCCGTCGCCAAGGCCGTCGCCACCGTTGCGCTCGGTGGTCTCGCGCAGTCCTTCGACGGCGCGCCGAAACCCGCCGCGGCCACCACCGTCCCCGCCGGCCTTGCCGTCGGCCTGACTTACGACGGGGCCGCCGCCGTGCCCACGGCCGCCGGCTCTTACGCCGTCGTCGCCACGGTCAACGACGCCAACTATACCGGCACCGCTTCGGGCACGCTGGTCGTCGCCAAGGGCGCCGCCACCGTCACGCTCGCCGGCCTCGCCCAGACCTTCAACGGCGCGCCCAAGCCCGTCCTCGCGACCACCTCGCCCGCCGGCCTGCCCGTCGTCGTCACTTACAATGGCACGCCCACCCCGCCGACCGCGCCCGGCTCCTACGCCGTCGTCGCCACGGTCAACAGCCCCAACTATACCGGCTCCGCCACCGGCACGCTCGTCGTCGCCAAGATCCCCGTCGCGATCACCCTCGGCAACCTCGCCCACGTCTACAACGGCGCGCCGAAGCCGGCCACCGCCGTCACCTCGCCCGCGGGCTTGCCCGCCACGTTCACCTACAACGGCTCGCCTGTGCCCCCGGTCAACGCCGGCACCTACGTCGTTGTCGCCACGGTCAACATCCCCACTCACGCCGGCACCGCCACGGGCACGCTGACCATCGCGAAAGCTACGGCGACCGTCTTCCTCGGCAACCTGTGGCAGGTTTACAACGGCACTCCGCGGTCGGTCTCCGCGAGCACCGTCGGTCCCGTCCTGCCCGTCGTGGTCACCTACAACGGCTCGGCCACCGCCCCGGTCAACGCCGGCGCCTACACCGTCGTCGGCACCGTCAACCATCCCAACTACACCGGCACGCGCACGGCTATGTTCGCCGTGGTCCCGGCCCCCGCCCGCCTACAGGTCAACAACCTCACGGTGCCCTACACCGGCGCGCCGCGCGTGTCGTCGGCCACGACCATCCCGGCCGGCCTGCCTGTAAACTTCCGCTACAACGGCGCCGCCGTCGCCCCGACGCTCCCCGGCACTTATTCCGTTACCGCGTCGATTGCCTCTCCCAACTATCAGGCGTCCGGCACGGGCCAGCTCGTCATCACCCGGGGCACGGCCACCGTCACGTTGGCCAACCTCACCCAGACCTACGACAGCGCGCCCAAGGCCGCCACCGCCACCACCGTGCCCGCCGGCCTGCCGGTCACCTTCACTTACAATGGCTCGTCCGTGCGGCCCACGGCGGCCGGCACCTACACGGTCGTCGCCTCCGTTGGCACGCCGCTCTACGCCGGCAGCGGCAGCGGCACGTTCACCATCACCAAGGCCGCCGCTAGCATCACCTTCGGCACCCTCGCGCAGGTGGCCGACGGCACGCCCAAGCCCGCCGTCGCCACGACCGTGCCCGCCGGCCTCGCGCTCCGCTACACCTACAACGGCTCCACGCGGGCGCCGTCCGCTCCCGGCACCTATGCCAACGTCGTCGCCACTATCGTGGACGCCAACTACGCCGGCTCCGCCACCGGCACCCTGACGATCGTTTCGGGCGGCCCCCGCCTCACCGGCGTCACGCCCAATGTCATGCTCGCCGGCGGCCCCGGCGGCATGATCACCGTCTTCGGACCCGGTGGTTTCACCCCCGCGTCCGTCGTCCGCCTCGGCGGGGTCGCGCTCGCCACCACGTATGTCAGCCCCAACCAGTTGACTGCGGTCGTCCCGCCCAGCCTGCTGCCCGTTCCCGCTGAGGGCATCGCCACCTTGCCGATCACGGTGCTCAACTCCGGGGTCGTCTCCGCCTCCGTGCCCTTCTCGATCAAGGCCGCCAGCGTCGGTCAGATCCAGACGGTGGGCGCGCAGCCCGGCCAGAGCATCGGTGCGGCCACCCTGCCTGGCACGCGAGGCGCCGTGGGACTCTCCGCCAGCCTCGTGCATAGCCCGCAGGCCTCCTCGCCCGCCTCCCTGACGACCGCCATCTATACCTCGAACCCCGTCGCCGGCACGCGCATCGACACCGGCGGCGGCATCGTCGATCTCCAGATCACCGGCGCCGACCAGGCCTCCACCGCCAACGTGCGCTTCTACTACAGCTCCACCGTCACCGGTGCGGCCGAGGCCAATTTGATCCTCCGCTACTTCAACGGCACCACCTGGGCGCCCATCCGCGGCAGCGGCGGCGTGCTCCCCGCCAAGAACACGGCCGACAACCAAGACCGCACCGTCTCCGGTGGCCGCTTCAACGTCGCCTTCAGCAACACCAGCACGCCCAGAATCACCGAACTCGCTGGCACCATCATCGCGATGTCGGTCAACGAGGCGCCCGTCGCCGCCGCCGGCGCGGACCAGACCGTCGCTGCCACCAACGGCAACGAAGCCTTCGTCACCCTCGACGCCCGCGCCACCACCGATGCCGACGACGACGGCGAGACGCTCACCTACGAGTGGCGTGACGGCCGCAAGGTGCTCGGCACCGGCGCCACCCTCCTCACCTCGCTCGAGGTCGGCGTCCACACGCTCACCCTCGAAGTCACCGATGCCGCCGGCGAGACCAGCACCGACACCGTGAAGATCACCGTTCGCGACACCCTCGCGCCCACGCTGGAACTCCCGGGCGACCTGATCCGCAACACCAAGCGCGCCGACGGCCGCAAGGTCCGCTACGATGTCGATGTCTCCGACTTCACGACCCGCTACCGCGACATCAAGCTGACCTACAGCCACCGCTCCGGCAGCCGCTTCCCCGTGGGCACGACGACCGTCACCGTCACCGCGAAGGACGAAGCGGGCAACACCGCCACCGGCACGTTCACCGTCACGGTCGTCCTCAAAGCGGAAAACGAAGACGACGACGACAACGGCAGCTGCGACGACGACGATGACGACGACCGCGACCACAACCATCGCGGCGACCGCAAAAAGGACGACGGTCGCTAGCAGCGCGGGATGCCGTCAACGTCTGGAAGCCACCTTGGCGCCCGCCCCCCGGCGGGCGCCTTTTCGTTTCCACGACCGGGGGTGTTCGCAGCCCGGCGTTGACGGCGGCCGGCAGGGCCACGCGGCGCCCGCACCGGTGAGCCTACGCAGGTATGCGTATTCCCGGGCGCGCGGAGATTTGGGAGAATCGGCGGAGCTTCAGTCCGGCACCTCTTCACCTCCTCCCCCGCGCAGCATGAAACTCAAGTCACTCCTCCTCGGCGGCCTGTTGGGCGCGCTTTCCCTTTCCCCGCTTGCGGCCGGTCCGGCGAAACAGATCTGGACGACGCCGGCGGGCGGCGACGTGAAGTGGCACCAGCTCACGGGCCTCGGCACGCTTGTGCTCGGCACCGACGCGGCCTTGGTCGGGCTCACGCCGGAGGACGGCAAGGTGGCGTGGCGGCGCGACGACATCAAAAAATCCACGCGCCACAACGCGCGCGAGATCCCGGGCACGCCCTTGCTCGTGTGCAACATCGTGGACGGCTCCCTGCTCACGAAGGTGACCTTTCTCGCGGTCGACTACCTGACGGGGCAGACGGTGTGGAGCGCGCCGCAGGTGTCCGGCCAATATCTCGGCACGATCCCGGTGCCGGAAAAGAATCTCGTGATCCTCGTCATCCAGACGCACGAAGGCGCGGAGCCGGCGATCTACTTCAAGGCCCACGACCTCGACACGGGCGCGGAAAAGTGGGCGAGCAAGTTTGCGAAGAGCGGCGGCATCCCGCTGCACATGGCGGACAACAGCGGGCGTTTCATCCCGACGATGGATCTGTCGGGTTACCACGATCCCGTGGTGGCGGGCGACGAACTCTTCGTCGGCTACCTCGGCGTGCATTGCGTGGACCTGACCAACGGCGCGGTGAAGTGGGGCGTCGCGTTCGAGCCGGGCAACAAGGGCCTCAAAAAGACCTACGCGCCGCTGCGCATCGACGGCGACCGCATTTACGGCGGCGGCGGCGGCAGCGTCTACGCGATCGACCGCAAGACGGGCGCGCAGATCTGGAAGAGCGACCGCATCTCGGATTACGCGGGGCTCTTCAAGGCGCGCGACAACGCGATCGTGGCGCAGCTCGAGATTGTGAACGGGAAAATCTTCTCGCGCTACGGCGGCAATTTCTCCGACGGCAAGACGGCGTCGCTGCGCGAACCGCTCGGCATCGTGGTGCTCGATCCGGCGGACGGAAAATCGCTCTACCATTTCGACAAGGCGAAGGACGGCATCACCAACATGGTGGTGGTCGACGCGGTGAAGACGGTGGTCTTTGCCGACGGCGCCAATGTCTACGGCATCGACGCCGCGGCGGCCGCGCCGACGGAGTCGTTCAAGGTGCCGATCGAGTTCAAGCGCAAGATGGGCGTCGGCTCCGTGGCCAAGATCGGGCTCGGCGCGCTCGGCGGCGTGACGGGCCTCGTGAAGGCCGGCATCT
>JBILLY010000383.1:0-5182 GCA_044375835.1 Opitutaceae bacterium | reverse complement strand
GCAGGGCGGAAAATATGGGCGGGAGCACTCATCCGATGGAGATTCTGTAGCGACGCACGATCTTCTGCGCGATGTAGTTGATCGCCAGGGACAGGACAAAGAGCACGAGCCCGACCACGAACAACGCGCGGTAGTGGATGCTGCCGTGCACCACCTCGCCCATTTCCTGGGCGATGATGCCCGTCATGGTGTGCACGGGATCGGTGAAGACGGAGAGTCCCAAGGTGAAATCAGGGATCGCGATGCGGTTCCCGGCGCACAGCAGCACGACCATCGTCTCGCCCACCACGCGGCCCAGCCCGAGCAACACCGCGGCGATGATGCCGGAAAGCGAAGCGGGCACCACGATGCGGATGATCGTCTGCAGCCGCGAAGCCCCGAGCGCGAACGACGCTTCCTTGAAAGCGCGCGGCACGTTGTTGAGCGCGTCTTCGGCCAGCGTGAAAATGGTCGGCACCGCGATCAGAGCGAGCAGGCAGCCGGCGGTGAGCACGTTCAGCCGTTCGCTGTAGGGGAAACCCGGGACGAATTGCGCGATCCAGTTCATCGCGGAGAGCGGCGCTTGGAGCAGCACCGAGACCACGGGGATGCCCTGCAGGCCCGCCGGCAGCGCCAATCCGGCCTGGGACCACACGCGGAGAAACTCTCCGAGCACGGCGATGCCGAAGAAACCGAGCACCACCGACGGAAACGCGGCGATGAACTCGATGCACGGCTTGATGATCCGCTGCTCCCGCGTCGTGGCGATCTGGTTCACGTAGATCGCCGCGCCGACCCCGAGCGGCACCGCCAGCGACAGCGCGACGGCGGAAACCATGAGCGAACCGACCAGCAACGGCAGAATGCCATACCAGTCCTGCCAAAAACTCGCCGTCAGCCACTGGCGGCCGAAAACAAAGGCGGAAAACGCCCGCCAAGGCGGCACGTCCTGCCGATAATCCCAGGCTTCCAGATTGCGCTCGATGGTCGGAAAACCCGCGGTGTAGTCCCGCGTGAGCTGCTTCAATTTCTCCGTCTTCGGCCGCAACTCGGCCGCCGGCAACGGCGGCAAGCCATCCAGAAGGGAGAGCAGCTGGCGGGCAAATTCCCGGCTCGTCTCCTTGTAGAGCGGCAAGGCGGCGAGAATCGGTTTCAGCTCCGCGGCAAAGTCCACGGTCTCCACTTTGACGGCGTTGGCTTCGTCGCGCTTGCCTTCCGCCAAAAGCTGGCGGCGCTCCTCTTTGCGGTCTTCGGCGACGATAAACTTGGTCTTGATCGCGGAGGACTGTTCCGAGAGGTCGGCCACCAACGCGCGCAGCGGATCGACGGCGGCGGAGAACTTTTCGGCGAAGGCGTCGAACGGCGCCAAAATGGCGTTGGCCTCCTCGATCGTCCGCCGCTCGCGATCGGTCAGAACGGCCACCTGACGCATCCGGATATCGGAAAGGTAGCGGGTCAGCGCCGAGTGGTCATCCGCCTGGCGACGCATGTGGTCGACATACTCGAGTCCGGCGCGGCGGTAGATTTCGAGATTCGTGCGGTTTTGGCCGAAGAACCCGAATCCCTCCCGGAAGAGAAAGACGGTGATCAACCCGAGCACGATCACCGCGATCAACGCGTTGCCGCCGAAGAAGGCGCGGATCGTGTCGTCCAACGTGAGGCCCAAAAAGCGCAACCGACGCTTTTGCACGGCGAAGCGGGGAGCCGGAGACGGCGGGCTCGGATCGGTCATGAAGCGGGAGACGTTTCGGTGGCGGGAAGAGCCACAATTACGGGAGGCGGATCACGTTTCGCGGTTGCTTGGATGCTCCGGGACTCCCGGGCGCGCCGCGATCGGAGCGGCGCACCCGAAGTCGGCCCGGAATCGTCGGTTACTGCGGGGCGACAAAGCCGACCTTCTCGGCGATCTTCTTCCCCTCGGGACTGAGGGTGAAGGCGACAAACTTCGCGGCCTCGCCGGCCGGCTCGCCGTTGGTGTAGTAGAACGTCGGCCGCGCGTAGGGATACTTGCCCTTGAGCACATCTTCCTTGGTGGGCGAGACGCCGTCGATCGGCAGCACCTTCAGGCCCGGGGTGGTGAGGTAAGCAAGACCGACGTAGCCGATGCCGTTGGGGTTCTTCGCGACTTCGGCAGCGATCTGCTCGTTGCCCGCCATTTTCTGCGAAGCCCGCGAGTAGTCCTGGTTGTTCATCGCGAGTTGTTTGAAGTCCGAGTAAGTGCCCGACGACGTGTTGCGGGTGTAGATCGAGATCTTGCCGGGCTTCCCGCCGACCGCGGACCAATCGGAGACCGTGCCCGTGAAGATTTGCTCGACCTGACGCTTGGTCAGCTTCGTGAGCGGGTTGTTCGCATTTACCACGATGCCGATGCCGTCGTAGGCGACGATCGTCGGCTTGAGCGTGACGCCCTTGGCGGAGGCTGCGGACATTTCGGTGGTCTTGGCGCGACGGGAACTCATCCCGATCTGCGCGGTGCCGTCGATGATGGCGGCGAGTCCGGTCGTAGAGCCTTCGGCCGCAATCTCGAACGAGACGCCCGGGTGTTTGGCCTTGTATTCTTCGGCCAGGGTCGGGACGAGTTTGGCGCCGAGGGTATCGGAACCTTTGATGACGAGTTTCTGGGCGGAAGCGGCCCCGGCGGTGGCGAGAGCGGCGAGAAGAAGGAGGGCGGATTTCATGAGGAGAAGGGACTCGGGTTAAAACTGAATCTGAAGCTGCGAGCGAACGCCAACGGTCTTGGCCTCGGCGGGCGCTCCGGTCACCGTCTCGGTGGTTTTGCCGGAGAGTGCGCCGAGCTGGAACTTGAGGTCGTTCCCCCGAAGGTAGAAATTCGCTCCGGCATACCATTCGTCGAACTTGTTCATCGTTGCACCGGTGGGCGCGGAGCGCACGACGTCGCCGAGCTGGACGCCGCGACCGTCGGTGTCGAGTCGCTGGTAGCGCACGACAAACTCCAGCGTGTCGGTGAAAAGAAAGCTCGGCTGGATGAACCATCCCGCGGGCTTGGCATCGCGGGTGGCGGACACCCCGCGATCAATATCGGCGGTCAGGTATTCCGCCATCAGGCCGTAGCGGCCGATCTGAGCGTCGAAGTAGACCGAGTAAAGTCTGAGGTCGAAGCCGCGGCCGAAATTCGTCGTGCCGAAGCCGCCTTGGTCGGGCAGGAACCCCACACCGACGCCGCCGATCCAAGTGCCACCGTTTTCCGCCAGCCGTCCGGCAACGCCGGCGTTGCCCCAAAAGGCGGGTTTGTTGGTGGTGCCGTCGCCGGACGCGGACGCGACGCTGAAAGACTCGTTGCGCTGCGGATCGGTGATCGCGGCACTGTAAACGAAATTGGTGCGCTCGTTCAGCTCCTTCTTGCCGTCGAGGAATGCACCGATGCGATAGCTGGCAGCGCCGAGCCTGCGTCCGTTGTTCGACTCGACAAAGTAACGGGTAATTCCGGAACGTTCTTGCGACTTGAGATGGCCGCTGGAGGCGCGCTCTTCGTATGCGACGTTCACCTTGCGCAGGCCAAAGTTGAACGTGAGATCGGGGTTCGGTCGCCACTCGACAATGGCGTCATCGTAGCCGCCGGACGCAAAGTCGTAGGTGAAAGTCGCGCCCCAGTTGCCGCCGACACCGGCTTTGAGCGTAAGATACATCCGACGGGTGAAGAACTGATTGGTGGCAACCGGGTCGAATGCCGCACCGCGGACGTCGGTATCGAGACCGGCATACTGCAGCTGCATCCGCATGCCGACGCTCAGCCGGTCGGTGAACTTGCCGCCCCCGAAAGCCGGTGCCGGGATTACCGCCGCCGCTTCGCGCACTAGGTCGGCGCGGATATCCTCTGCCTCCTGGTTGGTCAAAATACCTTTGCGAATGAGGGCATTCACCAAAGCGGCGCTGTCTTGAGCGGCCAGCGGCGCGATCAACAAGGCGCCGAAGCCAACGAGAGAGGTGAGTCGGACGTAACGCATCTGTCACAGATCATAGCCGCCTTTTGTTACATTTTAATGACGGCTGTGTGACAAAGCCGAGAAATCAGGTCCGAAGTGTTACACCAAGGTCACGGCATTGCTTTCACGGGGACCACGCGCGGCACCGTCCGTTCTCCGTCGGCCACGCTGCCAGCCAAGGCCAGCGGCCCCCCTGCCCTACTCCTACTAAGTCAGCCGCCGACGGCGAAGCGGAGGGCGTATTGGGCGGCGTTGTAGTCGGCGACCGTCGTGAGGTGGTCGCGCCGGGCGCGCGCCAATTCCTCCTCGGCCTGCAGATCTTCCAGGGCGGCGCTGACGGAGGATTCGCGGCGCTGGCGCGAAAGGCGGGCGGCCTGGTCGGCGGCCTCGAGGGCCTTCTGCGTGAGTTCAACCTGGGCGGCGAGGGAGCGGACGCGCGTGTGCTGCTCGACGACTTGGCGGCGAATCGCGTCCTTGGTCTTTTCCATCTCCACCTCGCCCTGCCGCTCGCGGGCGGCGGCCTCCCGCTGGCGGTTGCGGTCGAAGAGGCCGCCCGGGCCGACGCGCCAGCTGACCCCGAGGGCGTAGTCGGCGCTCATATCGAAGTCGCGCGTGACGGACGAACCGGAGGGTCCGCCGCCGAGGCCGCCGACGGCGACCTGCGCGCCGACGGTGGGCACGAGCGGGCCCTGGGTGGCGGCGCGGCGGGAGGTGCGGGCGGAGTCGACGCGCGCGGCGGCTTCGTCGAGTTCGGGGCGTTTCGCGAGGGCCTGGGAAATCAGCACGCCGAGATCGGCCGAGGTGCTGTCGAGCGCGAGCGGCGCGGGCGCGGCATCGGCCGGCGTCAGTTCGACCGCGGGATCGAGGCGCAAGACCTCGGCGAGGCGGGCGGCGGCAAGGCGTTGGTCGGCGCGCAGGCGCACGACAGCGAGGGCAGCCCGCTCGCGGGCGGCGCGGACGCGGGCGACATCGCCTTTGAAGGTGAGGCCGGCGTCTCCCGTGGCGGCGATCTGATCGGCATGCCGGCCCGCGACGGCGGCAGCCTCTTCGGCGGCGGCAACGGTGGCCCGGGCGCGGACGAGATCGAAATAATGCGTCGCGGCCCGCAGCGCGGCCTCGCGCTGCCGGCCGGCCAACGCGGCTTCCTGCGAGCGCACGGTCTGGCGGGCGACGAGGTTTTGGAAATAGGTCTCGCCGAGATCGAGCTGGGCGTTGAGGGCGACCCCGGCGGCGAAGGACTGTTTGTCGGCGTCGAGGAT
>JBILLY010000523.1:0-4113 GCA_044375835.1 Opitutaceae bacterium | reverse complement strand
CGAGTCCCTCGACCTCATCCGCGCCCGGCTCGCCGGCCGCACCGACGGCGGCCGTCTCGTCTGCCTCGCCCACGAACCCGCCCTGCGCCTCACCTGCTGAGCTGCGCCGTAAGCGGCAAACGCAAGTGACCCACAAAAACCGTTCCATACGTTTCGCACCGGAAATCCAACCGCTCTGTCAGAATGCGCCTTGACCCTGCCGGAATATCACAAAAAAAAAGTTCCCGATGAACACTCGTTTTATGGCCGGCCTCGGCCTCCTCGCACTGTCGGGACTTCCCGCACATGCCATCCTAATCGACGGAAGCTGGAATTTGACCGCTTCCAATACCCTCGCAAAGGACTTCACGAACTTCCCTGCCTTTAGCGCGGCCGGTTCGATCAGCATCACCGAAGGAACCGCGAGCTTCGGCGCAACCGGAGTGCTGATTTCCTCGGAATGGGTTCTCACCGCCGCCCACAACTGGACGAACGCGGTCACCGCCATGACTTTCACGGTGGGTGGCACGACCTACAACGCGAACATGACGCAGCTGATCCAGCACCCCAACTGGACATCGGCCCCCAGCCCCCTCGCCAATGCCACTGCCGGCGCGTCCCAAGGTTGGGATATCGCGGTCTTCAAACTCACAACGCCTGTCACCGGCGTCACCCCCGCCGGCCTCTATACCGGTAGTTCCGAGCTCGGCGCCCAGGTCTATACCCTTGGCTTCGGCCGCACCGGCACCGGCACGACCACTTCGGTCGACAACGCCTCGGGTAACGTGCATGCGATCTCGAACACCATTGATCGCGTCACCAGCCAGACCGCCAACGGCCGCGCCGGCGGCCAACTGTTCTACGACTTCGACTGCGGATCTGCGGCGGCCAATACCTTGGTCAATGCCGGACTGCCGGGTAGCTCCGATCCGTTTATCACGACCCTCAACCCGGCCGGCACCATTTCCGGCACCACGAGCGCGCTGACGCAGGTCACCTCCGGTGCCACTGTCATCGAGGGCGGCACCGCCCAGGGCGACAGCGGCGGCCCCACCTTCATCAACAACGGCAGCGCTTGGGTCGTGGCCGGTGTCACCTCCTGGGGTATCAATCCGATCAACAACACCTATGCCACGACCGGCCTCTTCGGCGACGTCACCGCCGTCACCCGAGTCAGTGAGCACATTTCCTGGATCAACAGCGTCACCGCCATTCCCGAGCCCTCGACCTACGCCGCCATCCTCGGCGCCGCGGCGCTGGTTGTTACCGCGATTCGCCGCCGCCGCCAGCAGACCTGAAGTTCAGGCGAATAATCTGTTCATCATTGGGGCGGACCTTCGGGTCCGCCTCTTTTTTTTTGCCCCTCGGCGGCCCGATTCGCCTCCTCGCCGGTTTCCGGCCCCGGCTGCTTACCAAACCGGCCGCCGGAGCGCCGCTGAAGCGCGAACATCCCCACTCGGGCGCACCCAAGCCGCGGGCCTTCGCTACGCGACGGCGCTTCCCGCGACCAACTGACGATCCGCCGCCGATCGGTCAGGGCGTGCCGACACCGCGCTTCGGCTCCACCGCCGGGGTGGCAGGGACGTCCGTTCCACCGCTCGCCCGCGCCCGCTCGAGTTCCCGCGTCAGCGTCTCCGCCGCCGCATTGTCTCCGCGTCGACGGAATTCCTCCGCCAAACCGCTCAACTGCTGCCGCCGAATGGCCTCCCCGTTGAGAAATCTCCGGGCCAAGACGCCAATCTCGCTCAGGTTCCCCAACTCCTGCTGCCGACGAATTTCGCCCAACCGCTCTTCCTGCACGCGCCGCTCCTTGCCCGCCGCGATCAACTCGAGCGCAGCCTTTGCCGCGGGAGCGCGCACCGCCCATTCCGCGAGTCTCCGCTCGACGTCCGCGGCGCCTTGCTCCCGCGCGTTCACCACCATCGCCAAGGCCACCGCCGCGGCCGCGTCGCCGTCGTCGAAAAACTCCTGCCCCAATCCCAGCAGCCGCGCACTGCGGTCCGCGTCGCCATTCAGGAAAAGTCTCGCGGCGGTCGACAACGCCGGCCGATCCGACGACGCCTGCGCGATTCTCACCTGCGCCAACCGCACGGCCGCCTCCTGCCGGGGCAACCAATCCGGGGTCGGCTTGATCCGATAGATCGTCTGGATCAACCGCGTCGCCTCCGTCCAATGGCGGCCCTGCACGAGCCGGCCGAGCTCCGCCCCGAATTCGGCTTCGCTCACCGCCGGGCTCCCGTCGCTCCGCGGCGCGTCGGCCACCGCCGGAGCCCGCGCCATCAGCTGCAACGCCACCTCCTTCGTCTGGCGGCCAAACCAAGCGACATGCGGATAGATTCGTTCCGCATGGGCCAGCACGTCCCGCGCGGTTTCCAGCCGATCCGCGAGCAGCAGCGCCGCCACCGCTTCGCGCAGCACCTGCGGCCGCCATTGCCCTCTGCGGAGGAGATCGGACAGCGCGCGCTGCACCGGCTCCGCCGGACTCAATGCCGCGTCGGTCACCGTTTCGATCAGCTCGCGCCAATTCGGGTCCGCCGCCCGCGGCGGCACCTGCTCCAGCGTCCGCCGGGCCCCCGTCCAGTCCCCGTTCGCCACCTGCGCCTGGACAAGGAGGGCCGAAAGTTGATCCGACGGGTATCCGCGCTCCCGGGCCGCCGCCAAACACACCTGCACTCCCTCGGCCAGGCCCAACTCGGCCAACGGTTTCGCGGCCACAATCAGATTCTGCGGCGCACCGCCAAAGCGGAAAATGTAGTCTCCCAGCGCCGCGACCGCGGTTTCGCGTCGGCCTGCCCGCACCAACTGGATGATCCGGAAAACCGGCACTCCCGGCTCCCCCGGCAACAGGACCTGCAACTCCCGGATCGTCGCCTCCATCTCGTCCCATCGCCCCAGATCCTGCAGCGCCTGCGCCTGCAGCTTGGCCACTCGCCAGCCATCCCCGCCCGCCCGCGCCCGCCATGCCGTCAGCCGTTCCAAGGCTTCCCCGGGGCGCTTCAGCGCGAGCAACGAAGCCACTTGCCGCTCCATCGCCGGCGTAGCCTGCCCCTCGGACTCCGCTACGGCGAGGGCCTCCGCGTGCCGGTCCGACGCCGTCAGCGCCATATAGCGCCACTCCGCCAACCACCGCGCATCCGCCCCCGCCTCCGAGCGCAGCCCGTCGCCGCTGTAGCGCTCCGCCACCCGTTCGATCTCGGCAAATTTCTCCACCTGTTCGAGCCACCCGAAATACGTGGAGAGATAGTCCTTCCCCGGGTAATCCCGACCCACGCCATCCGCCATCAGCCGCAGGGCCGCCTCCCGTTGCTCGGAGGAAAAATACAGCCGCGCCAAGGTGATTCGTGCCGTCCGGTCTTCCGGATACCGCGCCAGCCCGAGTTGCAGGCGCGTGACGCCGATCTGCCATTGCTTTTTCTCCAACGCAGCCATGCCCTCGGCCAGAAACGCCTGCCCCTGCTTGCGGCCGATCTCGCTCCGCCGCCACGGCAGCAGCAGCGCGTCGGTGTAGGTCAGTCGCGAATACGGGTTGCGCTGCCACACTTGGTGCAGCACCGCGGCTCCGGCCGCATACACCAGCAAGGCCAGCAATGCGCTCCAACCGAGCAGCCCGCGAATGCTGACCGCCAATCCCTCGGTCCGCACGCCGGTGTCCTGCGTGTAGTAGCCGAACAACCCCAGCACCCAGCGGCCCGGCAGCACCTTGCCGGCTCCCCAGATGAATTTCACCGGCCGGCGCCGCTTTCGCACCCGGCGGGTCGCGCCGGACTCGCCGTCCCCCGCCGCCACGACCCGTTTGCTCCGGCTCATGGCAGCGGCTCCCGCCCGCACGCCGCCCCCGGCGCCGGACGCGGAATGACTGTCGGGGAAGATGGCGTTCTTGCGGGCATAGTGCGGCCTGCGAGGCTGCGTCGCCAACCCGCTCCGGCAACGGGAATTTCTCCGCCCGCACAAATTCCCCGCCTGCGCCCGCCGCCCCCGCCTGCACCGGCAATCCCCGTCCGTTTCGGACCTCCGCCGCGCCCCTGCCCAGCCCGCCCCGTTCGGCCGCGATTCCGCTTCTCGCTTTCCCGCCGCCCGCATCCCAATCCTTGGCGCATGTCCGCGCCCGCGCCCAAACGCGAAAAAATCCTCGTC
>JBILLY010000380.1:0-5198 GCA_044375835.1 Opitutaceae bacterium | reverse complement strand
CATTACTCGGCTCTCATCACTCGTCACTCATCACTCATCACTATTCGCCCTTCCCCCGTCCCACTCCCCTGAGCGTCGTCCCTTCATTCCACGCGCCCACCACGAGTTCGACCTTCGGATACTCCGGCGTCGCCAGATCGTGCAGCAGCAACCGGCCGAGCAACAGCTCCGCCGCCATCGCCCCGATCCGCACCGGGTCCTGGCAGATCCCCGCGTAGCGCGCGCGGTCCGGTATCTTGTCCAGCAGCGCCAGCCCAACGTCGCGCGGCACGCGCAGTTTCCGCCGCGCCAGAAACGCCTCCGCCGCCCGCACATAGTCCGCGTATTGGTGCAGCACGATCGCGTCCGGCCGGTGCGCGTCGAACCACCGCGCGAATTCCCCCTCGTCCCACGTCTCCGCCCGCAGAATTGGCACCGGCGCCGCCGTCCCCGCCCGCTCCTGCTCGCTGAGAAACGTCGCCGAGTAGAGGTGGTCCGTCCGCCGGTCCCCCGACACCAAAATCCCCAACCCCGGCCGCCGGTAGCCGCGCCGCTGCAACTCCCCCCACAGCGTCCGCGCGTCCGCCGTGAAATGGCTCACCACGCGGTGCATTTCTTCCGGGATGCTCACGCCCTGCGTCACCACCGCAAACCGCCGCAACGCCGCCGGGAACCGCTCCTCCGGATCGAGACTGCCGAGACAAAACACCCCGCGGATCCCCCGCGCCGCCAGGATCTCCGCCAGCCGCCGCGGCGTCATCCCCGGCGCCTTCAGCCAGAAATTCTCCAGCCGGTAGCCGTGCGCCTCCGCCCGCGCCCGCGCGCCTTCCAGCAACAGCCCCAGGTGCTCGTAGATCGGCCGCTCCCGCCACGGCTCCTCCTCCGGAAACAGCCACAGCGCCCCCAGCGTCCCGCGGTATTGCGGCGCCGCCGACTGCCGCACTTCCCGCATCAGCTCCGTCAGCCGCGCGTTCGGCACGTGCCCCGCCGCCCGCGCCGCCTTCTCCACCCGCGCCCGCACCGCCGCCGACACGCGCGGACTGCCGCGGAGCGCCAGCGAGACCGCCGTCGCGGAGAGGCCCAGTTGCCGGGCGATGGCACGCACACTCATGGGTTTGGTTGACGTAAACCAAAGCCGCCGTTGCCCGCCCCCCGCAATCGCCAAAATCAACCGCCCAACCTCTGTCGCCGCCTCGGCGCCGCCTCGTCCGCGCCCACACCGCGGAAATCGACCGGCCCATGTCCGCCCTGCACCCGAACTTTCCCATGCAACCCCGACTCCCCGCCCTTGTTCTCGCCGCCGCGATCGGCTTGCCGTCCCTCGCCGCCCAGGTGGCGCCGGCGCCCTCGCCCACGGCAGCGGCAGCGGCCCCGGCCGCCGAGGTCGTGAAACTCTCCGTCTTCGAGGTCAACGCCTCGAACGACGACGAATACCGCGCCGCCAACACCACCACCGGCACGCGCTACAATACCCCGATCAAAGATCTGCCCATGAACATAGAGGTGCTCACCAACTCGTTCATGCGCGACATCGGTGCCCTCGATCTGCGCGACGCCCTCGAATACGTCAGCGGCATCCAGCTCGACACCACCGCCGGCGGCACCGGCGGCACCAAGGACAATCCCGAGAACAACACGCTTCTCATCCGCGGCATCGCCGCCGCCACGAACAAGGACGGCTTCCGCCGCTTCGTCCCCATCGACCCGATCACGATTTCGCGCGCCGACATCGTGAAAGGCCCCGGTGGCGCGCTCTACGGCCAAGGCGGCACCGGCGGCGTCGTGAACGTCTCCAGCGTGCTCGCCGGCTCGCGGCCCGTCGCCCGCATCGGCACCAGCGTCGGCTCGTTCAACTACCGCCGCTTCGAGCTCCTGTGGTCCGGCCCCGTCTCGCCCAAGGGCGCGATCGGCTTCGCGCTGCCGCTCGCGTATTCCGGCAGCAAGAGCAACGCGATGTATTACGAGACCAACACGCTCCACCTGAACCCCGCGCTCACCGTGAAGCTCGGGCCGAAGACCACGCTCCTCGCCTCGTGGGAGGCGCGCTACAATTTCCGCGACAACATCCGGAATTTCTTCCTCACCGACAACACGCGCGCGCCCGACGGCTCGTTCTACGGCACGCTCATCGACGGCCGCCCCGGCCCCAACCGCGTGCTCACCATGCCGAGCCAGCGCGATTTCCGCTTCGATGGTCCGGACACCTTCCGCAAGGAGCGCACCTACGTCCGCACTTACCGCCTCGATCACCGTTTCTCCGACAACTTCCAGTGGTGGGGCGGCTACAGCGCCGAGGACATCAATGTCCGCGACCGCTCCTTCAACGTCTCCCTGCGCAACGCCAACGACGCCTCGATCCCCCTGCGTGTGCGCAATGACCCGCGCTTCCTCGCGTTGCTCCGGCCCACGTTCAACAACGGCCAGCCGCAGGTCCTCGATATCCGGCCCAACAACATCAACAACTCCTCGCGCACCGTCCGCCCCACCTGGAAGACGGAGATCTACGCCGCCTTCGACACCGGCCCGGTGAAGCACCGCATGATCACCGGCCTCAGCTACGGCCCGCTCACCTCCGGCCAAAATGCCGCCGGCGTGAACTATTACTACGGCAACACCGGCAACGCCAACGACCCCGCGACCCAGCGCTGGGAGGCGCTCCCGAATGAAGTCATCCTCACCCGCTTCCGCGACCCGCGCGACTACGCGTCCGTGAAACGCTGGGACCACGCTGTCCTCGCCCAATACCCGCAGGGTCCCGAGTCCGCCCTTGGCGCGCGCTCCTCGTATCTCACTTCGTATTTCTGGGACCGGAATCTCTACGCCAATGTCCAGAGCAGCTTCTTCCGCGACCGTTTCCAGACGATCATCGGGATCTTCGACACCCGCAACGATCGCGGCGGCATCGTCTACGACGCGAGCGGCAACTACCTCTGGAACGGCCCCGCGCCCGCCGGCTCCGGCTCCACCCTCAACGGCGTGCGCCGCCCCAAGCCCGTCACCAACCGCTCGCCGAGCGTCACCGCCATCTGGCTGCCCGCCGACTGGGTGCGCCTCTACGCCAACACCATGAGCTCTATCGATGTCGGGCCCGCCTACTCCGCCTACGATGGCAACGGCAACCCGCTCGACGGCGCCACCGTGCGCAACATCGAGACCGGCGTTCGTTTCGATCTCTTCAAGGGCAAGCTGCTCGTGAACCTCGCCGGCTTCGCCATGACCGATCAGGATCGCCCGGTGAGCTTCGGCGCCGCGATCCAGAATCTTCTGGTGTCGCCCACGGGCACGAACAACGGCTCCGGTTTCTCCGCGTTCGTGAAGACCTCGACCGATTCCAAGGGAGGCGACCTCAAGATCGACTACGTGCCGCTGCGCAATCTGCGCTTCAACGTGGGCGTCTCGATGAACGACGTGCAGATCAAGGAAATCGAGCCCTTCGCCGAACCCGCGAATCCCGATCCGCTGCGCCTCGCCGCGCAGCGCGCGTTCGTCGCCGCCGGCGGCAGCTCGAGCCGCTACCTCGGCAAGCCCTCGACCGACATCTCGAAATACACCGGCACCGCCTTCGTGCGCTACGAGTTCAACCGGGAAGCCCTGAAGGGCACGTGGGTGATGTTCGCCGCGAAATACCTCGGCCAGCGCGAGGCCGAGCTGATCACGGTCGCGACCAACACCGGCGCCATCACGATCGACGCCCGCCTCGTGCCCGCGCACTACGTCTACGATTTCAACGCCGGCTACCGCCGCAAGATCGGCCGCTACAACGCGACGCTCCAGCTGAACGTCGCCAACCTCGCCGACGACGACAAATTTTACGGCGCCGTCTGGCAGACCGGCCGCACCTACCGTCTCAGCGCCGGCCTCGCTTTCTGACCGCCACCACCTTCTCCACCACCACCTTCTCCCCCCCGCCATGACCCTCCCCCGCTTGCTTGCCTCCTTCGCCGGCGCCGCCCTCACCGCCCTCCCGCTCGCTGCCCAGCCCGCCGCGCCCGCGACTCCGGCCGCGCCGCCCGCCCCGGCCTCCGCCGTCACGCTCTCACCGTTCGAAGTCAGCGCGTCCCAGGACACCGGTTACGCCGGTCAGGACACGCTCTCCGGCTCGCGCCTCCGCACCAACCTCCGCGACATCGCCGCGGCCATCAGCCCGATGACCGCCGAGTTCCTCCGCGACGTCGCCGCCACCAACATCGAAGGCGCCATGGAATACGGCGTCGGCACCCGCATCGAGACCGACGATGCCCGCGCCGCCGGCCCCGTCGCCGACGGCTACAACGACTCCACCCGCTCCATCCGCATCCGCGGCCTCCCCGGCGGCGGCCGCAGCATCAATTTCTTCTCCGCCCCCGGCGAGGTCGACCTCTACATGACCGAGAGCCTCGAGGTCTCGCGCGGCCCCAATTCCATTCTCTTCGGCTTCGGCTCGCCCGCCGGCCGCATCAACATCGCCTCCAAGCAGGCCCGCACCGATCGCAACGCCTACAGCCTCACCAACCGCACCGACGACTGGGGCGGCCAGCGCTGGAGCCTCGACGCGAACTACGTGCTCCTGAAAAACACCCTCGCCGTGCGCACCGCGCTGCTCCGCGGCCGCGAGTCCTCCTGGCGCGCCGCCGGCCACAACGACCAGGACCGCGCCTTCCTCGCCGCCAAGTGGCAGCCCGACCGCAAGACCTCCGTCCGCGTCGAGTTCGAGCACGGCGAGATCAACCGTTTCGTCCCGCGCCCGTTCTTCGCCAACGACCTCAAATCGACCTGGGACGCCTCCGGCCGGCCCCTCTTCGCCAACTTCCCCGCCAACTACGTCCCGGGCACCCCGGGCGACGGCACCCTCGGCACGCCCGGCACGCCGCTCCGCGACACCGGCGCCACCGCCCTCACCGGCGTCGTCGAGCGCTCCGGCGGCGACTGGGTCGTCGTCAGCCCCAGCTTCCCCTTCGCCCAGAACTACCGCCAATTCACCTACAGCGAGTCCCAGACCGGCGGCAACCTCTCCAACGACTTCGACATGGGCCGCCGCAACCCCGAAGCCGTGCTCGAGGCCAATTGGGTGCGCGGCCAGTTCCGCGTGCAGAACGCCTCCGCCTTCGTCACCCGCGAACTCGCCCGCGACCTGAATCTCGAGCTCGGCTTCAACCGCCAGCTCTCCCGCGGCGCCACCCACAATCTCGCCACGTGGAATCACTACGGCGTCGCCGCGGACACCAACCGTTTCACGCCCA
>JBILLY010000688.1:0-3396 GCA_044375835.1 Opitutaceae bacterium | reverse complement strand
CGGACGGCCGACGTAAACGCGAAGCGCGCACCCACGAATTGCGACGCCGAAACCGACCAGTTTCCGGACAACTGGCTGCCGACGGGATTGGAGACGGTGACATTTTGTGCCGCCAGGCGTGCTCCGGCGGCGCAGATGAAGGCGACGAGGAGAACAAGGACGGATACAACGCGACGGACAAATTGGGTCGGGGTCATTGGCAGGGGGCTGGTGTGTCGAACCTGCGGACTCCACCACCGGAAGGGAATCACTCTGTCTACCGGATTTCCGGTATGCCCGCGCGCGCGGAGGGGGTTGACGTCGCGCCAGAAAAAAGCCCCGGCGGGGAGGCCGGGGCTTCGGAGGTGAAACTGAGTCGCTACGCGGGCGGCCGATGCATCGTCAGTTCCGCGCCCGGCGGGCGGTATCGATATTGGGCGCGCGCATCTGGACGGCCGGCGGAGTCACGGTCGTGAGCTTGCCGCCGCCGCGGAAGAGCACGGTGGGCGTGGCGGCGGCTGTCGTCGTGTTGGCCGGATAGCGGACAAGGACGGTGAACTCGGCGCGCTCCGCGGGAATATTGGTGTAGGCAAATTCCAGCGTGCCGGCGGCGCCGGCGTCGGGAGCGATCGAGGGAACATTCGGGCCGGTGACACTGACGAGCGTCCAATCGGCGGGGAGCGCGATCTCCCAGCCGAGCGCGCCCGGGGTCGCGTCGTAGGATGCGGCCGCCTTGAGGGCGACGGTTCCTCCACTCGGGGCGAGCGAGGTGTTGTCGGCGGAGAGGGACGCGGTCTGGGCAAAGGCCGCGGAAGCGGCCGCAAACACGGAGGCGAGGAGCAGTGATTTCATGACGGGGCGAAGGAAGGGGAAAATCACGCGAGCCGGTCGAAACAGAGCGACCGACTCGCGCGCGATGGATCAGGGCAGTTCGTAGACCTCGACCAGAGCAACGCCGGTCGTGCCGCCGACTCCGGTGACTTGCGCCGTATAGGCGCCGGGCGCCAACGAGACGATGACGGCGGCATCCACGCTGGTGGCGGCGAGGGCAAACGCCCCCGCCCGGGTGGCCGCACTCGCGATCGCACTCGCGTCCGGCGATTGGCTCCAGCCCGCGCTCTGCGCGATCACCGTGCTGCCGGAGCTGATCGCGAGTTGCGGGCGGGCGAGCGCGTTGGTGATGCCGAACTGGGCCAGCGCCGGGCCGACGCCGCGAACGAGCACGCGTTTCGGCACGGAGCCGGTGACGACGAAGCCGGCGATGAGCGCATTTTCACCGGCGCCGGCGGTGGCGCGGGTGGCAATGTTGACAATGCGCTGGGCGCGCGGGATCGCGCCTTCGGTGGCATCGTAGGCTTCAACGAGGGCCACGCCGCTGGCGCCACCCTGCCCTGTCACCACGGCGGTGTAGGCGCCGGGCTCCAAGGTCACCACCAGAGCGGCATCGCGACTGCGGGCGGGCAACGCAAAGGCTCCGACGCGCGCCGCGGTCGCGGCGACCATGGCGGCGGAGGCGCCGCCGGCGGCGGGCGTGCCCCAGTCGTTGCCGACGGCCAAGGAGGTCTGGCCGCGGAAGATCTCGAGACGCGCGGCGGACAGCGCGCCGGCGACGCCGAAGTCGGCGAGCGTGGGGCCGACGGCGCGGACGAGCATCGGCTTGGGCGCGGTGCCGCTGACGACGAAACCGGCGATGAGTTGGTTGGCCACGGTGCCGGTGAGGCTGCGGGTGGAAACGTTGACGATGCGCTCCACATCGGCGCGGGCGTCGTTGTTGGCGCCCACGAACGTGAGCGACGGACCGGTGGCGGGGACGAGGGTCGCGGTGAGGGTCGCGGTGGTCGCGGAGAGCGTGCCCGCGACGGTGGCGCCACCGACGGTGGTGACAGCCAGGGCACCCGTGGCGGAGACGGTGGCGCGACCGCCATCGGCGACCCCGCCGCTGACGGTGACGACCAGCGCTTCGCCGGCCGGGCTCACGACTGCAAACGCCTGGGCGGAAGAGCCGGGAGAGCCGGCGCGATAGAAGCCGGAGACCGCCGTCGACGCACCGGTCGAGGCCGCCGCGGGCGCGGTGAACGAAAGGGCCAGCGTGGAGACGGTGCCGGAAAGGGTGCCGTCGGCCGCGATCACGCCGTCGATGTGATACTCGCCTTCATGCGCGGCCACGGCCGGCACCGTCGCGGGGCGGACGGTCGGCTCGAGCGGCACCGCGACACTGAAGCGGCCGGCCGGATCGATCACCACGTCCGTGCTGACGAGGGCGACCTTGGCGCCGGTCGCGTAAGCGAGGAAGACGCCGGTGCGATCCGGGCGGACCTGCAACGCGATGCTGCCGCCGTTGGCCGCAAAGGAGCCGAGGTAGGTGCCCGCGACACCGACGGCGACGGGCGGCGTGACCGTGAGCGTGGCAGGGGAAGAAACCACGCTGCCGGCGGAATTCGTGACGACGACGGTATAGGCGCCGGCGCTGGCGGCTGTAACCCCGGCGAGGGAAAGGGTGGCCGAGGTGGCGCCGGCGATCGCCACGCCGTCTTTGCGCCACTGATACGTCGCGGTCGTCGTGCTGGACGCGGCGACGGTGAAGCTCGCAGTCGCGCCCGAGGCGACGGTGCGCGAGACGGGCTGGGCGGAGATCACGGGCGGAGTCGCCGTGATGACTTCCAACGCGACCGAGGCGCTGGTCACCGCGCCACCCAAGTTGGAAATATACACATTGTAGGAGCCGGCGTCGGCCGCGGTGACGTTCGCGATCGTGTAGGACGCCGAGAGGGCGCCCGAGATCGGCGTGCCGTTCTTGCCCCATTGGAAGTTCAGTCCGGTGCCGGTGGCGGAGACGCTGAAGGTGACGGAGGAGCCGGACGCGACCGACTGCGCAATCGGCTGCACGGTGATGGCAGGCGCCGGGGTCGAAGAACTGCCTCCACTGCCCCCCCCACCACCACCACCGCCGCCACTACCACCCCCGCCGCCGCCACCGCCGCCGGTCGGTGCAGCGCTGACGGTGATCACGAGGGTCGAGACGGCGCCGGTGCCGGTGGCGTTGTTGGCGCTCAGGCTGACCGAAGTGGTGCCGGCCGCGGTGGGTGTGCCCGAGATCGCACCGGTCGACGTATTTGCGCTCAGGCCGGCGGGCAAGGCACCGATGTTGAAGCTGGTCGGGGTATTGGAGCCCGTGACCGTGTAGGTGAAGGTCGAGCCCACCGTGCCGGCGGCCGCCAGCGTCGAGGTGATCGACGAGAGCGAGCCGACGGTGAAGGTGACCGTGACGGTGGCGCCGGTGCCGGATGCATTGGTGCCGGAGACCGCCACCGAGTAGAGCCCCGCGACGCTGGGTGTGCCGCTGATCAGTCCGGAGGTCGTGTTCAACGAAACGCCGACCGGGAGACCGGAAGCGGAAAACGACGTCGCGGCGGGCGA
>JBILLY010000465.1:0-4477 GCA_044375835.1 Opitutaceae bacterium | reverse complement strand
GGTTGAACCAGGCCGACAGCTCGCCGCCCTCGTTGCGCACGTCGGAGGTGCCGGTGAGGTTGGCCTCGTCGCCGATCAGGTGGGCGGTGTGCTCGGCGGCGGTGATGCGGCCGGCGGCGAGCAGCGTATCCAGAATCCGGGTGCTCGGGGCGACGAGGTTGTTTTCCCCCGAATTGAGGCCGATGACGAACGTGCCGCCGCTGGCCTTGTTCTGCGCGGTGCGGAAGGCGGTGGCGCGGAGGAAGACCTTGCCGTCGAGCAGCGAGAGCATGAACCCGGCGTCGTCGCTCACGCCCTCGAAGGGCTCGGGCAGCCGCTCGTCGGGCAGCACGCGGGCGTTGAGCGGGGGCTGGGCGTTGTTGCTGGAGTGGTTGTAGAAGACCGAGAAGGTCTTGGTGGCGTGGAACACCGCGCCCTGCGTGCTCGTCACAGGCGTGTAGCGCGTGGTGTCGTCGATCACGGAGCTGAAGCGCACGGAGTTGGCGACGGCGCGGCCGGCGACGACGTCGGGGTGCGTGGCGGCGAGGCGCGTGTCGCCGTATTGGTCGAAGACGATGCGGTCCCAGCGCACGCCGGCGGTCACGACGACGCGGTTGTCCCAGAAACTGCTCTGCGTCGCCGCGAGCAGCGTGCGCATGGTGCGCTCGATGTCGCCGCCCGCGGTGTTCACGTTGACCCAGGCGGGCCGGTAGGTGCGGCCGTTGCGGACCACGGTGAAGTCGTCCTGGCCGTTGCCGGCGTAGTAGGTGTCGAACCGGCCGGGCGCGACGTAGTGGCGGCGCCAGACAAAGTTGGCGGCGTTTTCGGGATTGGCGGCGTTGTTGAGCGGCACGCCGTTGTCGCCGACGAGAATCTGCGCGATCGGGTAACGGTAGGCGCGGAGCGTGCCGTGCTCGGCGAGGCCGGCGAGTTTGTGGCGGCCGAAACGGCCGAAATCGGCGTCCCACGCCACGGAGGCGCGCACGACGTCGCCGGCGGTCTCGCCGAAATCGGAGACCCAGCGGGCCTCGAGGTAGCGGGCGCCGACGTTGGGGTTGGCGATCGGCACGGCGGTGCCGTTGGGGTTGGGAATGACGGTGTTGGGATCGCCGGCGAAGGTGAGCTGGTTGCCCTGCACGGTGCGCACGAGCTGCGTGGACCGGTCGCGGTTGTAGGCAAACTCAAAGGTGAGATCGCGGCCGACGCGGTGCTCGAGCGTCGCGACCACGCGGTTGAAATTGTGGTCGCGGGTGGAGCCCGGCCCGTAGGTGCTGATGCGATACGGGAGCTGGCCGGCGGGCAGGAGCGTGAGGCCGGCGCGGTCGGCCACGGGAATGTTGAGGTCCTCGTAGGTGCTCTCGAGCAGGCGGAAGTTGGCGGCGTTGCTGAGCGTGAGCGCAAACGGCGCGGAGCCGTCGGCGTCGGTCACGTAGAGCGTGCGGGTGACGGTGTTGCGGTTGAGGCCGGCGGCGCGGTCGGCGGCGACCCAGGTCGCGTCGCTCTTGGTCGGGGCGCCGCGGGCAGCCCAGAGCGCGATGGCGTCGTAGGCGTTGATCGGGCGGGAGGCCTGCGAGCGCACCTGGCCGTTTTCGAAGTTCACGACGAGGCCGGTCGACGGCACCGGTTGGTAGCGGAGCGCGACGGCGCCGCGGGTGGCGTCGGTGAAATCGTAGGTGCGCCAGCCGCCGCTGTTTTGGTAGAGGCCGTTGAGGCGGACGGCGAACTTGCCGGGCACGACGACCTGGTTGTGGTCGAGCTCGGCGCGCGCGTGGTGCCACTGGCCGGTCTGCACGCGCACGGCGCTGCGGGTGCGGCCGAGCTGGGCGCGCTTGGTCATGACGTTGATCAGGCCGCCGGGGGAGCCGAAGCCGAAGAGGATGGAATTGGGGCCGCTGGAGATTTCCAGCCGCTCGGTGTTGTAGGTGTCGATCGGCACGCCCGTCTCGAAGAAATCGAGCGCGGTGCTGGCGCTGAGGCCGCGCACGCGGATGCGCGTGTCGCGCAGGTCGGACCCGCCGAGAAACTGCGGGTTGGCGTCGGCGGAGGTGTCGAGCATGTCGACCTGCATGTTGGGCGCGTAGGCGACCAGGTCGGCGAGGGACGTCATGGCGAAGTCCGAGAGAAACTCGGGCGTCATTACCATGACGGCGGCGGCGGTATCCTTGAGGGAGGAGTTGAAGCGGCTGCCGGAGGCGGTGTTGCCGGCCTGATAGCCGACGTCCTTGTCGGACGTGACCTCGAAGACGGAAAGCCGCACGGGGGCGGGCGCGGATTCGGCGGCGACCGGGGCGGCGGGGGCGGGTGCCGGGGCGGTTTGCGCGACCACGGTGACGGAACCGCACAAGGCGGCGAGGGCGGGCAGGCGCGCAAGGCGCCGCAGCGAGCCGGGGGTGGAGCTCATGGGGCGCGAACGTGGCGGGCCCGCGCGAAAGGACAAGCCGCGAGGCAGGCCCGGCCGTTGACGGCGCCGGTCGCGGTCCGTAGACGTGCCGCTGTGTTGAATGTCATTCGAGTCGTGGCGGCGGTGCTGGCGCTGGCGGGCGCGGGTCTCGCCCGGGCGGCGGTCGTGATCGATTTCCAGGACCTGACGCTCGCGGACTACGGGATCATCCCGACGACCTACGGTTCCAACCTCGACCCGAATCTCGGCGGCGTGCGCTACCGGTCGTTCTCGCCGGGCAACCCGTCGTCCGCGACCGCGTATCTGCTGTTATGGAACACGGGCTACGGCGACCTCACGAAAGTCGCGTTTCCCTCGAGCAACGGCCTCATCGGCGAGATTTCGCTGATCCCCGCGGCCGGCTACGGCGTGCGGCTGCTTTCGTTCGACATGGCGGGCTGGCCCAACGCCGACCGGACGAACTCGGTGATGCGCATCGTCGACGGCGACGGGAAGGTCGTGCACGACTTCGCGGCGCCGGGGCCCGCGACCATCCAGGGCGACGCGAACGGCCCGCCGCGCAGCACGTTTGCGCCGAATCTGTTTCTGCCGGGCACGCTGGCCTTCCAATGGGGCACGGATTGGAACATCGGCCTCGACAACGTGCGCTTCGAACTGGTCCCGGTCGCCTCGATCCCGGAGCCGGCGACGTGGCTGCTGCTCGGCGCCGGATTCGCGGTGATCGTGGCCGGCGTGCGGCGGCAGAGACGGGCACGCTGACGCCGCCGCGGGTGCTGCGCCGGATCCGGCGCGGCCAAAACCGCTCCAAGCAAGCGGCCCGGCAGCGGCCGAGGGAGGTGCGCCGCACCTCCGACACCGGCCTGCCGGGCCGCGCCACAGCTTGAACGCAGAGGGCCGCGCGGCTCAGAAGCGCACCGTCAGATCCGCGACGAGGCGCGACGGCTGGCCGCGCTCGCGCACCGTCTGGACCTCGTCCTCGTCGGTGAGGTTTTTCCACGTGAGCTTGGCGGCCCACTTGTTGGCGCCCGCCTTCCAATCGTAGCCGACCACGGCATCGACGACCGTCTGCGCCGGCAGGTAGAGCCAGGGATTGTTGGAGATCTCGGCCTTGCGGCCCGTGTAGTTGAAACCGCCGCCGACCCAGAAACCCTGGCTGCCGGCGGTCTGGAAGCTGTAGCGCGTCCAGAGGTTGGCGCGGTCGCGCGCGGTGTATTGCGGCGCGGTGCCGAGCAGGTAGCGCACATCCGGCGAAGAGATCGCGGTGTATTTCGTGTCGGCGCGGCTGGCGCTGAAGTAGACCTGCCAGCGGTCGGTGGGCGAGTAGGTGAGTTCGAGTTCGACGCCCTCGCTCTGCACGACGTTGCCCGCTTGCACCTGCGTGCTGAGGGTCAGGCCCGTCGGACTGAACTCCACGTAGCTGAAGATATAGTTTTCCTGCTCGTTGTTGAAGTAGGCGAGCGTGCCGGAAAGGCGGCCGTCGAAGAAATCGGTCTTCAGACCGGCTTCGTAACCTTGGCCGAGGAAGGGAGCGGCGACGCGATCGGCGACGCCCTTGGTGGCGAGCATCGAGTTGGCGGCGATGAACGACTCGCTGTAGCTGCCGTAGAGCATGAGGTCGCGGCGGACTTTGTAGCCCGCGCCGAACTGCGGCGTCGTGCGCCGGGTCGCGAAGGAATTTCCGGCGACGCCGGTCAGCGCCTGCGTGGCCTGCGCCTTGGATTCGGACCAGCGAAGGCCGCCGACCACAATCAGGCGCTCGTCGAGCAACGAGAACTGGTTGGCCGAGTAGGCGCCGAGGTTTTTGAACGCGCTGAAGGTATTGTTGTTCACCGGCCACGACGTGACGGGCGAATCGACGTCGACCCACGTGCGGCGATCAAAAATGTTCCACGCCGGCGCCCAGAGCGCGGGGGCGAGCTGCGACTGGTAGATCTGGTTGAGGCCGCTGTTGCGCTGGAAGCCGACGAGGGGCTTCCACGTCACGCCGGCGAACTGGACCTTGCCCGCGGTCTCGAGCTGGAAGGTGCGGCGCTGCGTGGCATTGGCCTCGTAGCGCATGCGGCGGACGTTCTGCGAACCGGTCGCGAGCGTGGACAG
>JBILLY010000379.1:0-5243 GCA_044375835.1 Opitutaceae bacterium | reverse complement strand
CGGTGAGGTCGCGGCCGTTGAACAAGCTCTCGTAGCCGGGCTCGGGCGTCCAGTCGTCCGGCCACGCGGGCACGAGGCCGAGCGTCTCGAGGATGGGCCGGAGCGCGGCGCCGAACTTCAGGTAGCCGACGGCGTTGGGATGCAGCAGGTCGGGAAACTCTTCGGGCTTCGCGTCGCCCTTCGCGTCGGCAAAGAGCGTCCACGTGTCGAGCACCGTGACCTGCGGCTCGTCCTTGATCGCGGCGTAGTAGAGCTGGTTGAGCTTTTTGATTTTGTCGGCCGGGCGCTTCTTCGCGTCGGCGCTGGGCATGACGTTGCAGAGCACGACGGGCAGCGCGGGGTTGTGGGCTTTGAGCGCGGCGAGGATGAGTTTCAGGTTGCCCGCGGCGGTCTCGGGCGTGGCCTGCTCCTCGAGGTCGTTGGTGCCGATGAGCAGCACGACGCAGCGGGGCTTGAGCGCGAGCACGTCCTCCGCGAGGCGGATGAGCACGCCGCGCGTGGTGTCGCCGCTGATGCCGCGGTTGGCGATTTTGGTGCCGGGGAAAAGCGCGCCGGCGCCGGTCCAGCCCTGCGTGATCGAGTCGCCGAGGAACACGACCGAACCCTGGTCCTGCTGCACGCGGCGCGCCCAGCCGCTGCGGCGCTCCTGCCAGAGTTTCTGGAACCAGTCGTAGCGGCGGATCGGGCCGGCGCCGGGCAGGCCGTCGTCGGTGGCGGGCAACGTGAAGCGGGCGTTGGCGGCGGCGGGCGCGGCTTTCGCGGCGGGCGGTGTTTGCGCGGCGAGCGGGGCGACCGCGCAGGCGGCCAGCGATGAGGCGAGGACAAGACGTAGGGCGGGGATCATGGGGTGGTGGATAAAGACGAGGGCGGAAGGGAAACGATGCCGGCGACGCGCGGCGAAACCGGCGCCGCCGGGCCGGGACCGTCGGCGGCGGCGGGGCGCCGCGCACGCCAACGGACCGGCCGCGAGCGCATTACTTTTTCTGCAAGAAGCCGCGCGGCTTCGGCGCCACCGGCGACGGGAACGGCAGCGTGTCCGGGGTGACCGTTACGTCCGTCGTCAGCTTCAGCGGCTCGCTGGCGCCGATATCGAACGTGAGCTCCGCGAAGTAGGCGCTCCAGCCCTGCGCCGGCTTCCCGACCGAGGCTTCGTAGGTCAACGTGCCGGCGGCGGCGGACGCCACGCTGAGCGGCGTCGATTTCCAGACCGGGCCGAGCGACTCCAAGCGGAAATCGCGCGCAGCCGGGTTGTGCGCCTGCCAGAGCATCACGGACACGGGCTTGGTCTGCGCGGTGACGGTCAGGGCGCCGCCCGCGCCGTGTTTCCAGCCGAACTTCGGCAGCGGCGTGCGGTTGAGCGTCGCGTGGTGCCAGGCCGAGAGCGTGCGGTAGGCGTCGGAGTCCTTCAGGCCGTGGTCGGTGTTGGGGATGTAGCGGAGGAATTTCGTGCCGGGCAGCGCGTCGAAGTAGAAGCGCGAGGAATCGGGGAGGAAAAACTGGTCGCCGGCGGCGTTGATGATGAGCTTCGGCAGTTCGAGGCGGTCGCGGTAGGCGAAGGGATCCTCGATCTCGTAGAGCGCCTTCAGCTCGGGCGTGCCCGACCAGGGCATGATGCCGTTCCGCACGTAGTCGCCGACGGCGGGCGCGTAGAACCCGTAGGCGCGGTAGTGGTGCTCGATCGACACGTCGACGTTGAGCACGTCGATCACGATGGGCACGACCGAGACGATGCGGCGGTCGACGGCTGCGGCCGTCCACGCGGTCCAGCCGCGCTTCGAACCGCCGGCCACGACGAAGGTGTCGACCTTGGCACCGCCGCCCTCGGTGCTGCCGAGAAATTCCGTGACGGCGTCCATGGCGCGCACCGCGGCCTTGGTCATCGGCAGGCGCGCGGGCCAGCGCTCGTCGCCGGTTTTCAGATACTTGTCCCAGGTGTAGGCGATCAGGTCGTCTTCCTTGCGCTCCACGCCGTCGCCGTTGAACACGAGATTCTGGTTCGGGACCATGCGCAGCTCGGCGACGACGGACTGCGTGGCCTTGGCGATCTCGATCAACTCGCGGCCGGGGCGCGGCGGAGTGCCGGGACGATTGGAACCGCCGCCGATGAAGAGCAGCGCGGTCGAGTGCTTGAGCACGTTGGGTTTCACGATCACGAGCCAGTGCCGCCACTCGGTGCGGTTGACCTCGGCGGGCGTGAGCCAGTTCTGCGACACGAGATCGAGCACGTAGGCGGTGCCGGCGGGATCGGCCATTTCGGCGGCCTTCTTCCACGAATAGCTGGGATCCGGCTGCGCGACGTAGCGGTCGAGCGCCGTCTCCGATTTGCCGCGGCGCGCGGTGTCGGCGGCGGAAACGCCGACCGCAGCCGAGACCGAAACGAGAGCAATGGCCGCACGAAAAACAGCGCGCGCAACCAAGCGGCGCGGGGCAAGGAGCTGGGACATGGGCCGGAACGCTGGACAGCCGGCGGGCCCAGCTCAACGCGGGAGTGGCGGATGCCCGGGCGGCAAGACCGGCCCCGCTGCCGGCGCCAGCACGCGCAGAAAATCCGCCGGCGGCCGGCCTGTCGCGCGCAGCTCCGCGTGGGTGAGCGTGATCGCGCGCGTATGCGCCTTCTCCTCGGCGGACACGACGCGCGGGTCGCCCTCGGTCGCGAGCACCAGACGGTCGACGACGCCGGGCTCCCGGCGCCGCACGCGGTCGGGCACGCCGAGGCCGTGGCGCATGTGGCCCGCGCCCGTGACGACGAGCGCGGTGCGCAACCGGCCGGCGGGCGGATCGATGCGCCGCGCGGCCACGACCTGCGCCGCCATCGCTTCGTCGCGCGCGACCTGCGCCTCGTAGACCGGCCGCAGTTTCTCCGGATCGAGCGCCATGTGGATGGCGAGTTCGCGCGTCACGAGGCGCTCGTAGGCCGGATCGTCGAACACGATGTCGGGCGGCAAGTCGGCCCGCAGGTCCGGCGCGAGCTTGGCGAGCCCGCCGCCGCGGCTGACGGCGCGGATGGTGGCGGCGGGGGCGTTGAGGGCGCGGACCGGGATGCCGTGCGCGCGGGCGAATTCGCAGAGCGCGCGGTAGTCGGGGAAATTGCGCCACTTCTTCGCCCAGTCGATCTCGCGGGCGAGCGCATCGAAATCGAGTTCGCGGCGGTTGTAGCGATCGATCGCCGGCTGGTCGCGCGCCTCGAGTTGTTCCAGGCACAGCACGAGCGGCACCTTGCGGAGAAACAACTGCTGCAACAGCTCCAGCTGCAGCGCGTGGTGGCGGGCATTCGTGTGCATCTCGCCGACGTAGACGACGTCGGCGGCGGCCAGCTCGGCGAGCACGTCGTCGGCCGAGCTTTCCCCGGCGCGCACGAGGTTGATCCACAGGTCGCGCGTGACGGCGGTGCCGGGTGCGCGGGGGCCCGCGGCGCCGGGCGCAGCCATCGGCCCGTGCGGCGAGCGCGGCGCCGTGGCGCAACCGGAGACGAGACCGAGGGCGGCGGCGCAGAGGCCGAGGGCGAGGGGCTTCATCGGAGGGCGCGACGCTACGGGCGGCGGGCCGCGCGCTCAAGCCGCGCTTCGGGCGGCGCGTCGCGCACCGTCGGCGCGCCGCCGTTCGTCGCAAACCGCTTGCCCGGACCAACGCCGACGCCGTGACTCGGCGCGGGCAATTCCGCCCTCCCCTCCTCCCACCCGCCATGACCACCGCCGAAATCGCCGCCCGCCTTGTCACCCTCTGCCGTCAGCAACAATGGGAGATCGCCCAGCGCGAACTCTACGCCGCGGACGCCACCAGCACCGAACCGCACGAAGCGCCCGGCTTCCCGAAGGAAGTCCGCGGTCTCGAAGGCATCGTCGCCAAGGGCCACCACTTCGCCGCCGGCATCGAGACGATGCACGCGCTGACGGTGTCGGACCCGCTGGTCGCGCACGGCGTGTTTGCGGTGACGATGAGCATGGACGTGACGATGAAGGGCCAGCCGCGCATGCAGATGTCGGAACTCTGCGTCTACGAAGTGAAAGGCGACAAGATCAGCGCCGAGCGCTTCTTCTTCGGCGGCTGCTGACGCGGCGCGCGTTGGGCGTGCGGCAGTTCCGGGACTCGGCCGCCGCGCGGGCCGGTGCCATCGACGCCCAGGCGGCGCGGCCGGCGCTTCAGACGCCGCCGGTGCCCGCGCCGAGCACGGCGATTTTTTCGCGGAGGTGCGTGCAGCGGGTCTTCGATTCGCTGTTGCGCACCGCCATCGCGTAGGCGGCGGTCTCGCCGACGAGAAACACCTTTTTCTTCCCGCGCGTGATCGCGGTGTAGAGCAGGTTGCGCTGCAGCATCATGAAGTGCGCCTTGAGCAGCGGCACGATCACGACCGGATACTCGCTGCCCTGCGACTTGTGGATGCTGATGGCATACGCGAGCGCGAGGTCGCCCAACTCCGTGCGGTCGAAGCTGTGGCGGTCGCCGTCGAAATCGATCTCCAGCGTGCCCGCCTCCGGGTCCGCGCCGACCACGGCGCCGATGTCGCCGTTGAAGAGGTTTTTGTCGTAGTTGTTGCGCAGCTGGATGACTTTGTCGCCGGCGCGGAATTCGCCGTGCACCGAGCGGAGGCTGCGGGTGTGCGGCGTGGCGGGATTGAGCGCGGACTGCAGTTGGGCGTTGAGGTTGCCGACGCCGGCGACGCCCTTGTGCATCGGCGCGAGGATCTGCACGTCGTTGATCGGATGCGGCCACTTGAGCATGCGCGGAATCCACGCGGTGCAGAGCTCGGTGACCTTGCGCACGCAGTCCTCGGTGTCGGTCGCGGCGATGAAATTGAGATCGGCCCAGACCTGCGCGCCGTCGACCTCGGGAAACACGGGCGGCGGCGAGGCCTCGCCGGCGTTGATCGCGTGGGCGGTCGTCACGATCTGCGATTGGCCCTGCTGGCGGTAGATGACGGAGAGGCGCGTGACGGGAAGCGCGGTCGCTGCCGGAGTTGAAAGTTGAGAGTTGAAAGTTGAAGGACCCGAGCCGGACAAGGACGCACTGACGTCGATCAGATCCTTGAGGACGTTGCCGGCGCCGACGCTGGGCAACTGGTCGGTATCGCCGACGAGGAGCAGGTGGGCGCGCGACGGCACGGCCTGGAGCAGCGCGGCGGCGAGGCGCGTGTCGAGCATCGAGGCCTCGTCGACGATGAGAAAATCGGTCGCGAGCGGGGAGTTTTCGTTGGCCACGAAGCCGCCGCTGGAGGCGTCGAATTTGAGCAGCCGGTGGATCGTCGA
>JBILLY010000378.1:0-5254 GCA_044375835.1 Opitutaceae bacterium | reverse complement strand
GTCGATCACACCAAACTGATTTACCAACACCAGGGGCGGCCCGAGCGGATCGACCAAAACGAGGGCCGCGCTTTCACGAAGATCGCGGCGGCGTAGCGCGGCGGGGTTACGCGGGGGGCGGCGGCAGGGTGAGGTGCGGGTGAGGAGCGTTGGGGCCAGGTGCGTCAGGTAGGGCGAGGCGGCCGCGCCGAGCCTTTCGGCGCGTGAGCCGCGACGGCTCGGAGGGGACGCCTCGCCCTACCGAGCGCGGGGCGAACACCGGGCCTGTCCGCGGCCCAGCTCGTGACGGTGGCAAGTAGCGGTTATCGGACGACGGACAAAAACCGCGCAATCCATGCCATGCTAAGGCCAACGCCTGCGTAGTCGGCGGAGGTGTCGCTGTGGCACGATGGCGTCGCCGTCGGAAATCGTTCCGCGGCGCACCTCCACACATGCCCACCCAACCGTCGCAGGCGGAGTTTGTAACATGCGATGCCAACGAGGCCGTCGCCTCGGTGGCTTACCGGCTCAACGAGCTGATCGCCATCTATCCGATCACGCCGTCGTCGACGATGGCCGAGGTCTGCGACGAATGGGCCGCGCAGGGAAAGAAAAACCTCTGGGGCGAGGTGCCGCGCGTGGTGGAGATGCAGTCGGAAGGCGGCGTGGCCGGCGCGGTGCACGGCGGGCTGCTGGGCGGCGCGCTGACGACGACCTTCACGGCGTCGCAGGGCCTGCTGTTGATGATCCCCAATCTCTACAAGATCGCGGGCGAACTGCTGCCGTTCACGCTGCACGTGAGCGCGCGGGCGCTGGCGGCGCAGGGGCTGTCGATCTTCGGCGACCACCAGGACGTGATGGCCTGCCGCGCGACCGGTTGCGCGTTGCTGTGCAGCAACTCCGCGCAGGAGGCGCACGATCTGGCGCTGATCGCGCATGCGGCGAGCTACCGGGCGCGGGTGCCGTTCATCCATTTCTTCGACGGGTTCCGCACCTCGCACGAGGTGCAGAAGATCGCGGTGCTGGACGACGCGGCGGTGAAGGCGGTGATCGACGAGGACGACATCGCGGCGTTCCGCGCACGGGCGATGACGCCGGACGCGCCGACGCTGCGCGGCACCGCGCAGAACCCGGACGTGTATTTCCAGGGCCGCGAGGCGGTGAACCGCTTTTACCTGAATCTGCCGGGCATCGTGCAGGACATCATGGACAAGGCGGCCCAGACGACCGGCCGGCGGTATCGGCTCTTCGACTACCACGGCCATCCGGAGGCGGAGCGCGTGGTCGTGGCGATGGGCAGCAGCGTGGAGACGATCGCGGAGACGGTCGACTGGCTCGCGGCGCGCGGGGAAAAGGTCGGCCTGGTCGCGGTGCGCCTGTTTCTGCCGTTCCACGTGAAGTCGTTCCTCGCGGCGCTGCCCGCGACGGCGAAGGCAGTGGGCGTCCTCGACCGGACTAAGGAGCCCGGCTCCATCGGCGAGCCGCTCTATCTCAACGTGCTCGCGGCACTGGCCGAAGGCGGCTCGGAGCTGGCGGGGTCGCCGCGGGTCGTGGGCGGGCGCTACGGGCTCGGCTCGAAGGAGTTCACGCCCGGCATGGTGCGGACGGTGTTCGAGAACCTGGCGAAGTGGGAGCCGCGGAACCATTTCACCGTGGGCATCAGCGACGACGTGACGGGCACGTCGCTCGCCTACGACGCGGACTTCGATCTCGAGGGTGCCGACGTGCGGCGCTGCGTGTTCGTGGGGCTGGGCGCGGACGGGACCGTCGGCGCGAACAAGAATTCGATCAAGATCATCGGCGAGCAGACCGACAACTACGCGCAGGGCTACTTCGTCTACGATTCGAAGAAGTCGGGCTCGATGACGATCTCGCACCTGCGATTCGGGCCGCGGCCGATCAAGGCGCCGTATCTGATCCGGCACGCGGACTTCGTGGCGTGCAGCCAGTTCAACTTCGTGGGCCGCACCGATGTGCTCGGCTACGCGGCGACGGGGGCGACCGTGCTGCTCAATTCGCCGTATGCACCGGACGCGACCTGGGCGAAGCTCCCGCGCGACTGGCAGCACACGATCATCGCGAAGAAGCTCCGGCTCCACGTGATCGACGCGACGCAGGTGGCGCAGGCGAGCGGCATGGGGCGGCGGACCAACACGGTGCTGCAGACCTGTTTCTTCGCGCTGTCGGGCGTGCTGCCGCAGGCGGAGGCGATCAAGCAGATCAAAAAGGCGATCGAGAAGACCTACGGCAAGAAGGGCGAGACGGTCGTGAAGATGAACTACGCGGCCGTGGACGCCGCGCTGGCGGGGCTGCACGAGGTGGCGGTCCCGGCGGACGAAGATCCGAACGCGGCGGCGACGATCCCGCCGAGCTATCCGGGCGCGCCGGAGTTTGTGCAGAAGATCACGGCGCGGCTGCTGGCCAACGAAGGCGACCTGATGCCGGTGAGCGCGATCCCGCTCGACGGCTGCTGGCCGACGGGCACGGCGCGCTTCGAGAAACGCAACATCGCGCTGGAAGTCCCGGCTTGGGACCCGGCGGTCTGCATTCAGTGCAACAAGTGCGTGATGGTGTGCCCGCACGCGGCGATCCGCGCGAAATTTGCGCCGCCGGAGGTGCTGGCGACGGCGCCGGCGGGTTTTGCCTCGGTGCCGTTCCGCTCGAACGAGTTTCCGGGCCAGCGCTACACGCTGCAGGTGGCGCCGGAGGATTGCACGGGCTGCTCGATCTGCGTGCAGGTCTGCCCGGCGAAGGACCGGACCAATCCGCGGCACAAGGCGATCGACATGGTGCCGCAGGCGCCGCGGCTGGAGCAGGACCGCGCCAATTGGGATTTCTTCATGCAGCTGCCCGATCCGGACCGCGCGAAGCTCGACTTCTCGACGATCAAGAACGCGCAGTTCGGCCAGCCCTTGTTCGAGTTCTCCGGGGCCTGCGCGGGATGCGGCGAGACACCCTATATCAAGCTGCTGACCCAGCTCGTCGGCGACCGGCTGCTGATCGCCAACGCCACCGGCTGTTCGTCGATCTACGGCGGCAACCTGCCGACGACGCCGTATTGCACGAACAAGGACGGGCGCGGCCCCGCGTGGGCGAATTCGCTCTTCGAGGACAATGCGGAGTTCGGGCTCGGCCTGCACTTGGCGGTCGAGCAGCGCGCGAAGTCGGCGCGGGAGCTCGTGCAGAAACTGACGGCTGCGGTCGGCCCGGATGCGGTGGCGGCGCTGCTGCAGGCCGACCAGAGCACGGAAGCCGGCATCGCGGCGCAGCGCGAGCGGGTGGCGGCGCTCAAGGCGACGTTGCGCGGCGCCGCGGGCGCGGATGCGGCGCGTCTCCTGGCACTCGCCGACGACCTCGTGAAGAAGTCGGTCTGGATCGTGGGCGGAGACGGCTGGGCCTACGACATCGGCTACGGCGGCCTCGATCATGTGCTGGCGTCGGGCGCCAACGTGAAGGTTCTCGTGCTGGACACGGAAGTTTACTCCAACACCGGCGGCCAGTCGTCGAAGTCGACGCCGATGGGCGCGGTGGCGAAGTTCGCGGCCTCGGGCAAGGCGGTGGCGAAGAAGGACCTCGCGCTGATGGCGATGCAATACGGGCACGTCTACGTGGCGCGGGTGGCCTTCGGCGCGAAGGACGGTCAGACCTTGAACGCGATCCGCGAGGCTGAGGCCTACAACGGTCCGGCGCTGGTTATCGCGTATTCGCACTGCATCGCGCACGGCTACCCGCTGCACCTCGGGCTGGAGCAGCAGAAGCTGGCGGTGGACACGGGCTACTGGCCGCTCTTCCGCTTCGATCCGCGGCTGGCGGAGAAGGGCGAGACGCCGCTCAGGCTGGATTCGGCGCCGCCGAAATCGGACTTGGGCAAGTTTATGGCGAACGAGACGCGCTTCGGCATTCTGCGCAACGTGGCGCCGGCGCGGGCGGACGAACTGCTCGCGGAGGCGCAGGCACACGTGCGGACGCGTTTCGCGCTCTACCAGCATCTCGCGTCACCGCCGGGCGGCGGCGGGACGGCGGGGGCCGCGGCGCCGGCCGCCGCGCCCGCGCCAGGCCAGGGCAGCGCCGCCGCCAACGGGAGTCACAAATCATGAATCTCACGACCACCTACCTTGGGTTGAAACTGAACAACCCGCTCGTCGTCGGCGCCTCGCCGTTTTGCGACAACGTGTCCGTCGCGCGCCAGCTGCAGGATGCCGGCGCCGCGGCGATCGTGATGCGCTCGCTCTTCGAGGAGCAGATCGAGGCGGAGCAGCGCGCGCTCGTGCACCACCTCGAAGGGACGGCGGAGAGTTCGGCGGAGGCGACCTCGTATTTCCCCGGCTACAGCGAATACCAGCTGACGCCGGACCACTACCTGCGGCAGCTCGGGGAGCTGAAGCGCACGCTGTCGATCCCGGTGATCGCCTCGCTGAACGGTTGCCGGCCGGGCGGGTGGACGGACTATGCGCGCCGTTTCGAAGCGGCGGGGGCCGACGCGGTGGAGTTGAACTTGTATCAGCTGGTCACGGACCCGGCGATCCCGGGCGACCAGGTGGAGGCCGACATGCTGGAGACCGTGGCGAGCGTGGTGCACGCGGTGAAGGTCCCCGTGGCGGTGAAGTTGTCGCCGTTCCACACCTCGCCGGCGAACTTCGTCGCCGAACTGGAAAACGTGGGGGCGGCGGGCGTGGTCGTTTTCAACCGGTTCTACCAGCCGGATTTCAACATCGAGGAACTGGAAGTGCAGCCGCAGCTGCGGCTGTCCGACCCCTCGGAGCTGCTGTTGCGGCTGCGCTGGCTGGCGATCCTGTCGCCGCACATGAGAGGCACGCTGGCGGTGAGCGGCGGCGTGCACACCTCCGAAGACATCGTGAAGGCGCTGCTCGCGGGCGCGCACGGCGTGCAGATGGTGTCCGTGCTGCTGCGCAACGGCCCGCGGATTCTGACGACGCTGCTGAGCGGCCTGCGGCACTGGCTGACGGAGCACGGTTACCAGACGATCGACGAAGTGCGCGGCGCGATGAACCACGCGCGGTCGGCCGAGCCGGCGGCCTTCGAGCGCGCGAACTACATCCGCATCCTCCAGAGCTGGCGCGTGTGAGCCGATAGTCCCCGGAGAGAACCCCGCTTCGACGCCATGCCGACGACGACCAATCCGAAGTATGCATGGTCGACGATCGCGCGCGCGGCGCCGCCGAAGCGGACGGCGGCGGAGCGCGTGGCGGATTTCCGGGAGATCTACGCGAATTTCGACGAGGCGGCGGTGCGGGCGCAGGCGAGTCGCTGCATC
>JBILLY010000377.1:0-5255 GCA_044375835.1 Opitutaceae bacterium | reverse complement strand
AGGTTGAAAGTTGAAAGTTGAAGGTCGGAAAGCGCGGCGGCGTGGAGGGCGGCGATGGTGGCGGCGGTGGTGGCGAGGTGCTGGGCGCGGTGCTGGAAGGAGGTGTCGACGCGGGCGTCGACGGCGACGGTGTAGGCGGCGTCGCGCCACGGGGCGTGGGCGCGGAGGAGGGCGGGGGCGGCGGCGTCTTCGGCTTCGGCGGCGCGGAGGAGATCGGCGCCGGACGTGAGGTGGGCGAAGAGTTTTTTCGTTTCGCGCTTGGTCAGGGCGCCGAGCCGGGGGGGCGTTGGGGAAGGCGGAGGGGGCTTCGAAGACGGAGGCGGCGGGACCTCCGGGCCCGCCGTGGGCGAGGAGAGGCAGTCGTAAGCCTCAGCGCGCCCGGAGGTCGCGTCGCCACCCGCGGACAGCGTTTTCGACGCTCGCTCGGAGACGGAGGCCGGGGGGCGGGCGTGGTGGTCGAGGCCGCAGGCGACGGCGAAGTCGGGGACGGGGCTGAGGGTGGCGCTGGCGAGGACGACGCCGCCGAAGTCGCGGAGGGTGGCGCCGATGGCGGGGGCGGCGTCGAGGCAGGTGAGGGCGAGCTCGGCGTCGCGCGGGCTCCACCAGAGGCGGGGCAGGGCGAGCGGAGAGGCGAGAGACGAGAGCTGAGAATCGGAGAGGTCTTCGAGGAGGGCGGGGATGGACCAGAGGGCGTCGGTGGCGGCGGGGCCGAGGGCGGCGAAATCGAGGGGCGCGGCCCGGAGGTGTTTTTCGATTTCGGCGAGGAGGTGGCGGGCGTCGTCTTCCTGGGCGGGGTCGAGGCCGGAGTTGGCGGGCAGGTGGTGGAGGAAGTGGCACCAGTGGTCCCAGGCGGTGGCGAGGGCGGAGGGGACGCGGTGGCGGTGGAGCTCGTCGCGCGTGGCGTAGGCGGCGGCGGCGGTGAAGGCGTGGGAGTAGGCGTCGGCGACGCGGGCGGGGAGGTTGTGGGCCTCGTCGATGAGGAGGAGGGTGCGGGCGGGGTCCCAGCCGGGTTGGGCGGTGAAGAGGCCGCGGTTGCGGGGGGCGAAGACGTAGTTGAAGTCGCCGATCCAGACGTCGTTGAAGGCGAGGGCGGCGCGGGTGATCTCGTAGGGGCAGATGCGGGCGGCGCGGCCGGCGGCGCGGAGGGTGTCGAGATCGCGCGCGTGGTGTTCGTCGAGGTAGAAACGGGCGAGGCCGCTCGACGGCCAGCGGGCGGGGGCATCGGCGAGGTAGGCGCAGGTGTCGCGGACGCAGTGGAAGGTGTGGTTGACGCAGTGCTCGGCTTTCCCGCGCACTTGCCAGAGCGCGACGCCGGGGGCGTCGCGAGTGGAAAGCTGAAGGTTGAAAGTTGAAGGTTCCCTCGGGGGCGCGGGGGCGGGCGAGCCGGCTGAGAGCCGAGAGTCCAGGGCGGAGAGCGGAGCGGCGGGCGGGGCGGGCGTGGGCGGGCTTTCAGCTTTCGGCTTGGGACTTTCAGCTGCGGCGGGCGGCGGCGAGGCCGTCATCGCGGCGAGGGTGCGGACGACCTGGAGTTGGCCGGTGGATTTGCCGGTGAGGTAGAGGACGCGCTCGACGTGGCCGGCGCGGAGCTGGCCGAGGGCGAACTCGAGGAGGACGCCGGTTTTGCCGAAGCCGGTGGGGGCTTCGAAGAAGACGAGCGGGCGGCGCTCGAAGAGGGCGGTGAGATCGGCGCGGGTGGTTTCCTGGCCGGGCCGGGGTGTGGCGAAGGCGGGGCGGTAGCGTAGGCCGCGGAGGCGGAGGCGGGCGCGGAGGCGGAGGTCGAGGAACTCGGCGACGCGCTCAAGCTGGAGGCGGACGAGGGCATCGTCGGCGAGGGTGAGGGCGACGGTCTGGGCGAGGCCGGATTGTGCTTCGACGAAGCACACCTGAGATCTGAGACCTGAGAGTTGAGATTTGAGATCTGAGAGTTGGGATTTGAGACCTGAGAGTTGGGAGCCGAGGACGGGACGGTGAGAGGGGAGGGGCGAGGGCTGAGAGTTGGGAGCCGAGGGCGGAGGGCCGAGAGTCGAGGGTTGAAGGCTGGAAGGCGGGAGGCAGCCGAGGCGGGCGAGGGCGGCGTAGGTGGCGATCTGGACGAAGTAGTCGGGGTAGTCGCGGCGGAGTTCGGTTTCGTCGGCGGGGAGCGGGCGGGTGACGGTTTTGATTTCGCGGAGGACGACGGTGTCGCCGGTGCGGACGACCTGGTCGATGCGGCCGGTCAGCGCGATGGTCCAGCCGCGGTGGACGAGGCGGCCGGCGATGGGAATCTCGAAGGTGGCGGCGGCGGCGTGCTCGGCGACGGCGCGGTGGCGGAGCTCGTTGTGCCAGTGGGTGCCGAGCTGGGCGCGCCAGAGACCGGCGCCGCCGCCGGCGACGGAGTCGCGCGGGCCGAGCGAGAAGGCGGAGAAGTCGCCGATGCTCAGGGACGCGGTGCGTTGCTCGAGGGAGAACTCCATGGCGGGGGCGCGCGGCGGGCACTCAGTCGAGGAGGATCTCGGTGTGGCCGCGGAGGTATTCTTCGAGGCGGCGCTGGAGGCGGAGGACGGCGGCGGGCGGAGTCGACTGTTCGGCGAGCGGGCGGTTGAGGAGGGCGGCGACGTCGGCGCGGTCGTCGTTCGGGAGCGTGGGGAACCACTGCTGTTTGAGCGGGTAGCCCTCGTCGCGGGCGAAGCGGTAGAGGCTTTTGAAATACACGATGTCGGGGCGGGCGTCGGTCGCGAAGGCGGTGAAGGCGGAGCGGAGCAAGGCGCCGACGGCGACGCGGCTCTCCTCGTGGACGTGGTTGCGGGCGACGAGGCCGGCGAAGTCGCAGGCGGCGCGGAGCGACTCGTAGGTGCGGCCGATACCGGAATGGCGCGCGAGCAGGTGGGCCTCTTTCACGAACCAAGTGCGGCCCTGGTTGGAGGACTCGAGGACGAGGGTGGCTTCGTCGAAGAGATCGAGGGCGGGCGAGGTGGCGGCGGTTTTTTTCGGGAGGCGCTGGAGCGCGAGGAGCGAGCCGTGTTCGGACGAGTAGACGGTGAAGGTCTGAAACGCGTCGGCCGGGGGGCGTTTCAGGAGGACAAAGGCATCGGTCTGGAGGCTGGCGGAGGGCAGGACGGAAAAGGCGGACGGCGGACGGAAAAGGCGGACGGAAAAGGCGGACGGAAAAGGCGAAAGGCGAAAGGCGAAAGGCGAAAGGCGAAAGGCGGGAGGCGGAAGGCGGAAGGCGAAAATCGGAAAAGCGGAAAAGCGGGAGACGCGGAGGAGGGCTCAGGCGGCGGGTGGGTGAGCGTGGTGCGGGGGGACGACGGCGCCGCCGGAGAGGATCATCTTCATGCCGTCGCCGACGGACATCTCGAGTTCGACGATTTCGGTGCGGGGGAGCATGAGGAGGAAGCCGCTGGTGGGGTTGGGCGTGGTGGGGACGAAGACGGTCCAGGTCTCGGGGCCGACGTGGCTCTGGGGCTCGCCCTGCTGCTTGTTGGTGAGGAAGCCGAGGGTCCAGACGCCTTTGCGGGGGTATTCGACGAGGACGACCTTGTTGAAGAGGTTTTTGTTCTGGGTGCCGAAGGTGGTGACGATCTGGCGGACGGAGTTGTAGATGGCGCCGACGCCGGGGATGCCCTGGACGGAGCGTTCGAGGACGCGGAGGAGGACGCGGCCGAAGACGTAGTGGGAGAGAAAGCCGAGGGTGGTGACGAGGGCGAAGATGACGAGGGTGGCGGCGATGTCCCAGAGGAGCGGATACTCGCGGAGGGAGCGGGGCACCCAGCGCTCGAAGAGCGGGCGGAAGCTGCCGCCGACGAAGTCGATCACGCCGCCGAGGGCCCAGAGGGTGACGACGAGCGGGGCGAGGAGGACGACGCCGGTGATGAAGGCGTTGCGGATGGCGATGAAGGCGGACTTGGGCGGCGGTGCGTCGGTCATGAGAGCGGAAACGGAGGCGGCGGAGGAAAGCCGGAGACGGAGGAGGGCACCACGAAATACACGAAAGACACGAAAAGAAAAAACCCGGGCGCGGAGGCCCGGGTCGGTGGGGGGGGAGGCGGGACCGTGCGGCCGCGGCGGCAAGGACCCGGCGGATGCGGGCGGAATCGCGGCGGGGGGCGCGCGCCGGGCGCTTACGGGACTTCGTAGATTTCGAGCAGGACGGTGCCGGCGGTGCCGTCGCCGCTGGTGACCTGGGCGGTGTAGCTGCCGGAGGGGAAGGGCATCATGACGACGACGTCGCGGGTGCCGGCGGGCAGCGGGAAGGCGCCGGTCTGGGCGAGGGAGGCGGCGAGGTCGGCCTCGTAGGTGAGGCCGCCGACGACGGCGGGGTAGGCGTAGCCGTTTTCGTAGAGTCGGCCGGCGGAGTCGTAGAGGCGGAGGACGGGGGTGCGGAGGGGATTGGCGACGCCGAAGGAGGCGAGGGAAGGGCCGATGGCGCGGAGAATGAGTCTTTTCGGCGAGGAGCCGGCGGCGACGACGAAGCCGGAGACGAGGCTCTGGTCGGCGGCGGGGCCGACGACGGTGCGGGTGGAGAGGTTGAGCAGGCGGGAGGTGGGGCCGACGCCGAGGACGAGGGACTGCGAGGGCGCGGGCTGCGTGGTGGGGGTGGAGAAGAGGCAGGCGTAGGTGGCGGCGTCGTCGGAGAGGACGGGGCCGAGGGTGAGGACGGGGCCGGAGGTGCCGGCGAGCGCGCGGCCGTTTTTGGTCCAGATGTAGGTGACGCCGGTGCCCATATCCGGAGCGGTGATACGGAGGACCTCGCCGACGGGGACGGTGAGGCGCGAGGGGGCGACGGCGCGGATGCCGAAGCCGACGTCGAGGGTGACGGAGGTTTCGCCGGCGGCGCCGGTGAGGGCGACGGTGCCGCGGGGCGGCGGGGTGACGGGGGCGGCGACAGCCACGACGGCGGGGGTGGTGCCGGTGGTCGGGGCCGCGACGGTCGTCGGCACGGCGGTCACGGTGGCGGGAGCGGCGGTGACGGAGCCGGAGGACTGGGCGACGGCGGTCGTGGCGGTCAGCAGCAGGGCGAGCACGGTGGCGGAGCGCGACGCGGGTTTCATGGGCAGGGTGCTAATCATGGTGGGTTCGACGCGCACGACAATTTCGGCGGTCGGACCCGCTAGTGGAGCGATCCAAGAAAACGTGGCGGCCGGTGGCTTGATGCAACCCGCTGCGGGCGGGGCGGGGTCGTTTGCGCCTCGGCCTTCCGTCGGTCCCTGCTCTCACGAGCAGGGCTACAGCGGCGATGAGCGGCGGAGGGTGGAGGCGCGGACGGGGGCGGAGCG
>JBILLY010000376.1:0-5265 GCA_044375835.1 Opitutaceae bacterium | reverse complement strand
CTCGTTCTACTTCAAGGCCCTCACCCAGACCACGCCCGGCAATCCCGCCAACGAGCACGTGGCGTTCCGGATCATGAACGGGAACTTCACGGAGATCGCCGCCTTCCGCAACGACGGCAACGCCTACAAGCCCGGCGGCGGCAGCTGGTCGGCGAGTTCGGACGCCCGGCTCAAGCACGACATCCGCGATCTGTCCGGCGCCCTCGGGAAGCTCATGCAGCTGCGGCCCGTGACCTTCCGCTACAACGACGGCAAACGCTACGGCGAGGGGCTGCGCACCGGCTTCATCGCGCAGGAAATGGAGAAGGTCTACCCGGAGTGGGTCACGCAGACCGCCGACGGCATGAAGGCGATCGGCTTCTCGGGCTTCGAGTCCGTCGCCGTCCAGGCCCTGCGCGAACTCCGCGCCGAGAAGGACGCGCAGCTCGCGGCGGCCCAGGCGCGGATCGCCGACCTGGAGGCCCAGCTCCGCGTGCTCGCTTCCGCCCAGGCCGGCGCCGAGGAGCGGTTCATCGCCCTCGAGCGCCGTATCCAGAAACTGGCCACCGGCGCCCTCGCCGCCGCCACCGCCCGCGAATAACCGCCGCCCGGTCCCCCGCGCGAAGCGATGAAAACGTTCCTGTCCCCCCTGCGGCGCGGTGCGGCCCTGCTCGCCCTCCTCGCGTCCGCCGCCGCGCCCGTCTCGGCCCAATACGAGATCAAGGGTTCGATCGGCAACAACCTCTACCAGGGCGCCGTGCCCGCGATGCCGGCCAACGATCCGCCGCTGCAGCCCAACCAGCCGCAGTTCGCCGCCGTCGGCGAGACGGGCGGCGCCGCCGGCCCCGTCGCCGACACCGGCACGCTCCTCCAGCGCTACGCCTCCGCCCGCTTCGTCGATCCCGGCACCGGCGCCGAGACCGGCGCCGGCCTCGTCCTCCGCAGCGCCCGCATCGGCAACGTCTTCGCCGGCGGCGTGCCCCGCTACTTCCTCGGCGACGTCATCGTCCCGCCCGCCACCCAGGCCGACGGCATTTCCGAAGCCGTCGCCTCCTACTGGCGCGCCGAGCCCGTGAAACCCGGCGAGACTTTCATCCATCCCGCCGGCCCGCCCGACGCCGCGCCGCCCGTCGCCGCCAACTCCGTCCTCTCCTACTACTACAGCCCGCACGCCGAGCGCGTCTTCGCCAAACAGAGCGGCCGCGTCACCGTCACCTGGGTCACCCGCGTGCCCGTCGCCGTCACCGGCGATGCGCAGCTGCGCTACCGCTACCGCGAGGAGAGCTTCTCCGTGTCCTCCGCCACCCAGCGGCCCACGCGCACCATGTATTGGACCGAGCGCAGCTTCAACGGCCCCGCCATCTCCGTCCCCACCGGCAGCATCGAGACGGTCAATCCCGTTTACAGCACGAGTTTTCCCGCCTCCGTTTCCGCCGAATACCAGCCCGTCGGCATCTCGGTGAATCCCGATCCCTCCGCCCGCCCGCCGGAGGAGAAACGCACCCTCTGGTTCCAGAAGATCGGCGGCATCGGCGAACTCCGCGCCTACAACGTCGAGGGCCGCATCTTCGTGGAATACCTCGGGCCCCTGAAGCCCGGCTCCCTCTCCAGCCACCAGTTCCTCGGCGCCGATATCGTCGAGGTCGTGCGCACCGCGCCCGCCGTCAACGTCACCGTCGACATCGGCGACCGCCTCACCCCGCGCGACAGCTCCGGCCGCCTCCTGCCGCTCGACAACAGCCAGGAATACCTCGGCTCCCCCGTCCTCAATGCTTCGCCCGACGGCCAGTCCTACTACGGCACCCACTCCCGCGCCGACGGCCGGCAGATCTACTACGCCGAGCGCGAAAACGACAACCCCGACCGCGTCGTCTTCTACTGGCTCGAGCGCTCCGACGCCGCGGTCCACTTCCTGCCCGCCCCCGCCGCGCCCAACCTCGGCATCTACTGGCCGGTCGTGAAAAACCACTACGTGCAGGCCTGGCCCGCCACGCCCGCCGGCTTCCACGCCCACTACACCACCGTCCCCGGCGGCAGCACCGCCGCCACCGGCGTCCAGTTCGGCGGCGGCCTCCTCCCGCAGGTCATCTTCCAGGACGACGGCAAGCAGACCGAGACCGCCATCGACACCAACACCCAGCGCCTCGTCGTCTCCCTCTCCGCCGACGGCATCAACCGCACGCTCCTCCGCTTCGCCAGCGGCAACGAGGTCTGGTATGTCCGTCTCTACACCCAGGCCGAGGGTCGCGCCGGCTTCGAGGAAAGCGACGGCCTGCCCGTGCTGAACGCCGCCGCCGTCGTCGGCTCGCGCATCAATCCGCCCTCCGGGTATTCACTCGCCGGCTACATCGCCGGCGGCACCGGCTACCACCCCGGCGCCTACCGCAATCCCTTCGTCGTCGGCGCCACCGAGGCCGAGAAGGGCGCCATCATCCCCGTCAACGCCGTCCCCGGCGACACCGAGCTCAAGGTCTGGTGGTTCAAAAAAGTCGAGCCGCCGTCGCCCGCCTTCTCGCCCTTCTACGTCCCCGCCAAGGTCGGCCGCTACGCCGTCTCGTATCCGGCCAACCCCGACACCATCGTCATGGCGTCCAACGCCGGCACCGGCGACCTCGCGCCGGCCGAGGTCATCGGTTCGATCTATTTCCAGAACGACCGCACCAAGCCGGGCTTCAACCCCAACGAGGAACACGCCCTCCTGCTCGCGGGCCGCGCCTACGCGCTGCGCGACGACCTCAACCGCACCGCGCCCAACCCCGCCGAGTATACCTCCGAGCCGTTCGTGCTCGTAAGCTACACCTCCGCCGCCGACCAGCGCCCCGCGATGCACGCCTTCAAGGTCCTGCGCGAACTCGACCTCCCCGGCGACGCCAACGACATCCTCTTCAACTACCCGATCACGGCCGGCACGATCCTCCAGGGCCCCATGCCGCTCCCGCTGCTGCCGCTGCCGCTCGACGCCGCCGGCAACGTCAAAAACGCCGAAGTCCCCGGCACGCCCGACTCCGCCCACCAGGGCCCGACGCTGTATTCAAGTTTCACCTTCAAGGACCGCAAGGGCTACCACTGGGTCTACCGCGGCCCCCACGCCTCCGCCGTGCCCACGCTCGGCATGCAGTTTTACTACCCGATGCGCGAGGGCTTCTTCGTCCCCGGCGTGGCTAACCAGCCCGCCGTCGGCACCGCCTTGCCGTATCTTCGCCCGCTCGCCTCCGGCGCTCCCGTCGGCGATCCCGTCGCCGGCACCTCGCTGACCGTGATCTACCGCCCGTCGTGGCCCGAGAGCGCGCCCGAGCTGCGCGTCGCCGAGACGCTCACGTTGCCCAAGTTCGGCCTGCCCGCCGTCCTCCCGCAGGCCAGCGCGCTCGTGCTCTACCAGCAGTCGATCGCCCAGCAGGGCGCCGAAAAGGCCGCCGTCGTGCTGCACGATCCGATCCGCGAAAAAGTCTTCCCCCTCGGCGGCGCCGGCCAGCTCCAGGCGCTGCCCACCTCGATCCTCACCTCGGACTACCAGGGCAAAAAATACTTCCAGCGCCTGCCGCCGCACCTCCAGTCGCGTTTCTACTTCGATCCCAACCGCGGCACCAAGGGCTCGCTCGTCTTCCTCGGCCGCTTCGTCGACGAAGCCGCCGGCGAGGATTACCTCCACCTCAACGTCCTCTCCTCCGAGGAGCGCGCCGCGCTCGACGGTCTGCCGAGCGTCAGCGATCCCAACGCCGCGCTTTGGATCGCTGCCGTCGCCGGCCTGACCACCAAGGTCGAGACCTTCGTCGAGGACCCCGCGAGGATCGGCACCTACAAGTCCAACGGCGCCCCCGTCAACGTCGGCGGCCAGACGCTCGCCGCCATCTCCGATTCCGACACCGCCGTCGTCGACTACGCCCTCACCGCCACCGGCCAGGGCACCGGCTGGGTCACGATGCTCTTCGGCAACGGCCGCGCCTTCACCCCGCAGGGCGATCCCGTCGCGATGCAGATCTTCCGCGTCGCGCCCCAGCTCTACACCGGCGAACTCAAGGTCCTCCTTTCGAGCAACCCGCTCGACGAGCAGGTCACGCTCCGCCACAGCGGCGACTTCGCCGCGCGTCCCGACCTCTACGAATTCGAGTGGCGCTACGCTCCGCCCGCCGCCGGAGTCGCTCCGGGCACCTACAGCTACGCCCTCACGTCGCGCCTCGGCTCGTCGTTCCGCCTCGTCCAGAATCCCGCCGGTGCCTTGCCCACCGCCGCCGAATACACCGCCGGCGCCCTCGGCACGCTGCCGCGCTCCGTGCAGGTCCGCGACACCGCGCACACCGGCGGCACCGCCAAGCCCGGCCTCGTGCTCCGCTCCGTCGACGGCGTCGATTTCACCGCCGGCGTCCCCGCCCAGATCGTCCTCGGCGCCGACCTCGCCGACTACACCGGTTTCGTCCTCTACGTGAACGGCGTCGCCGCGCTCGCCCACCACGCGCCCGCGGCCTTCACCTCCGTCGCGGCCACCGGCGGTCTCGTCTCCGGCGGACTCGCCAAGCAATTCAGCGTCGACCGCAACTACTTCCAGCAGGCCGTCAACCGCCTCGAGTTCGTCCTCTTCTCGTCCGCCGATCTCGGGTCCATCTCGGCCGTCGACTTCCAGCTCCACGCCTCCGCCGAGACCGACCTCGTCGCCGCCGTCGGCTCCCCGTGGCAGCAGCCCAACGGCACGCTCAGCAATCAGGTCGTCGTCGGCGGTTCGCCCACCGCGCCGCTCGGCAGCCCGCTCCTCGTGATGACCGACAACTACTTCACGATGCGCTACCGGCCCAAGGCCTCCGCTGCCAACGTCGCCGGCACCGGCTGGTCGCGCTGGATGCCGCCCAAGCTCGTCGAGGGCTGGATCAAGCGCGTCCTCGCCGGCGTGAACCCGTTCAACCAGCGCGTCTCCGATCTCAACAACTCCGCCGTCAACACCGACGTCTCCGTGCTCACCCAGGCCGGCACGCGCTGGGAGGGCAACATCGCCCTCAGCATCACCAGCATCAACGATTTCGGCCTGATCGAGATCTACGAGACGCTGCTCAACCGCGCGAAGAACATCTCCATCGACTCCGGCTACGACTACGGCCCGGCCAACGACGCCCTCCTCCTCGCCGCCGGTTATCTCAACGACCTCTACACCGTCCTCGGCAATGAGGCCTTCGCCGACGCCGCCAACCCCACCATCTCCGTCGACGACTCCGCCACCGTCACCGAGGTCAACACCTCCCGCTTCTCCTTTGAGGGCCAGGTCGCCAACGTCCTCGACGAGGAACTCGCGCTCCTCCA
>JBILLY010000375.1:0-5291 GCA_044375835.1 Opitutaceae bacterium | reverse complement strand
GGTATCAGTGGTTCAAGGACGGCGTGCCGGTCGAGGGCGCGACGCGCGCCACGCTCGCGTTGACGGGCGCGGGGGCGACGAGTCCGGGCAGCTACACCTTCGTCGCGGCCAACGCGGGCGGCGCGGTCACGAGCGCGGCGGCGCGGCTCGAGGTGACGAGTGCCGCGGCGCTGGCCAATCTCTCGGTGCGCACGGCGCTGGTGGCCGGCCAGCAACTGACGCTCGGAGCGGTGGTCGGCGGCGGGTCGAAGACCGTGCTCATCCGCGCGGCCGGCCCGGCGCTCACTGCCTTCGGCCTCGCGGGTCTGCCCGATCCGCGGCTGGAGCTGTTTGCCGGCGGCGCCACGACGCCGCAGGCGGTGAACGACGATTGGACGCCGACGCTCGCGGGGACCTTCGCGACGTTGGGCGCGTTTGCGTTTCCGCCGGGCTCGAAGGACGCGGCGCTCAGCCAGGCGGTGTCGGGTGCGTTCACGGTGCGCGCCTCGGGCGTGGGCGCGGGCGTGGTGCTCGTGGAGGCCTACGACGCGGGCGGCGCCGGCGCGGCCCGGCTCGTCAACGTGTCGGCGCGCAACCGCGTGGGCACGGGGGCGGACGTGTTGATCGCGGGCTTCAGCATCACGGGCCGCGGCAGCAAGCAACTGCTCATCCGCGCGGTGGGGCCGACGCTCGCGAGCTTCGGCGTCACCGGCGTGCTCGCCGATCCGGCGCTGCAGGTGCTCGACGGCAAGGGCGCGACGGCGGCGGCCAACGACAACTGGGCGGCGACGCTCTCGCCGGCGTTCGCGCAGGTGGGCGCGTTTCCGCTGGCGGCCGGCAGTCGCGATGCCGCCGTGCTCGTGACCTTGCCGGTCGGCACCTACACCGTGCAGGTGGCGGGCGCGGGCGGCGCGACGGGCGAGGCGCTCGTCGAGATCTACGAAGTCTTCTAGCGCCGCGACCGACCGGCCTCGGGCCGGGGCGTCCCGCGTCCAGTGCGGTTGTAGCCCTGCTCGTGAGAGCAGGGACCGACGGGAGATGGAGCCGCAAACGGTCCCGCCTCTCACGAGGCGGGCTACGGTCAAGCACCGGAGGTCGGGTTTCGGACGGGTCGTTGCGCGAGGCTGGGTTGCGGGCGAGGGCGAGGCTCGGAGCCCGCATCGATCGGCGGCATGGGCCGGCTCGGCGCGGGTTGCGCCGGGCGGGGCACGCCCGGCTCAGGGCGCCGGGAGCGGGGCGAAGGTTGACAGCGCGGCGGGAGGGCCGGCCGGGGCGGACTCGGTTTTCACCCGGGCGCGCATGGCCTCGCGGTAGGCGTTCACGGCGGTGAAGAACTCCGCCATCATGAGCATGAGCCAATAGCGGCCGCGCGGGGTGAGTTCCCAGTGGCCGGCGTCGGTGCGGAGGGCGCCGAGGACACGCAAGGCGGTGAGTTCGAGGCGGACGCGGCGCAGGTCGGCGGCGTGCGCGGCGCGGGCGGCGGGCGTGGTCAGGCCGCGGCCGAAGAGGCCGACGAGCAGGGCGTAGCGGGCGCGCTCGACGGGGGACAGGACGCGCGCGGCGGCGATGCCGGTGGCGCCGGACCGCACGCGCTCCCCATAGTGCGCGAGCGAGAAGGTCGTGGCGTAGAGCGTGCCGTCGAGGTAGCTGAAGGCCCCGCTGCCGACGCCGACGTAGTGATCGGCGGTCGCGAGGTATTCGTCGCCGGCGCCGGCGCCGCGGGTGAAGCACCAGGCGGAGGTCGGCGTGAAATCGGGGCCGAGGGCGGGCGCGATGGCGTCGTAGAACCCGCGGAGGCGCGTGGCGTCGGGCAGGCCCATCGCGGCGCCCATGCGTCGGCGCACGCCGGGCGCCGACATCAGCGGGTAGCAGGAAACCTGGTCGGCGCCGGCGGCGCGCACGAGGGCGAGGTCGCGGGCGAAGGAGGCGAGGGTTTGGCGGGGCTGGTGGAAGATGAGGTCGACGTTGAGAGTGGGGAAGCGGCCGGCGGCGGCGTGCAGGTGCTCCTGGATTTCGGCGCCGGAGCCGTAGGGGCCGAGCCGCTCCATGGCGCCGAGCAGCGCATCGTCGAAGCTCTGCACGCCGACGGAGAGGCGGGTGACGCCGGCGGCGGCGAGGTCGGCGAGGAGCGGCGCGCGGAGCTCGCGCGGGTTGGTTTCGACGGAGACGGTGCGGACCGGGAACAGCGCGCGGACGAGGTCGAGGGTGGCGAGGAGCGGGGCGGGTTCGAGCGTGGGCGTGCCGCCGCCGACATAGACGCCGGTGAAACGGTAGCCGGCGGCGTGATAACGCCGGATCTCCGCGTGCAGGGCGGCGAAGTAACGCGCGGACGACGCGGGGCAGTGCAGGACACGGTGAAAGGAGCAGAACGGGCAGAGCGCGGCGCAGAACGGAATGTGGATGTAGAGTTCGACGGCGCCCGACGCGGGCGGGGGCGGCGGCGGTCCGCCGGCTCCGCCGAGCCGGAGCAGGCCCCGCGTGCGGAGGCGGAAGAGCCCGACGAGCAGGCGATCGATGCGAGGGGAGTCGAGCATGGGAGCCGATCCCGCGGCGGAGGCTGGGGTCAGTGTCCGAGGCGGGAGAGGAGCGCGTAGACCATGAGGCCGAGGATGCAGACGCCGACGCCGAGGAAGACGAAGCCCATGGTCTTGTAGAGCGTCTTGCGGGTGGACCAGTCGCTGTGGAGGACGCGGTGCTCCTCGAGTTTGCCGGAGGCGACGAGGCGGTCATACCAGCGGCGGCGCTCGTGGAGCATCTCGGTCTTCGAGATGTGGCCGGAGAAGATCACCGTATCCATCGGGAACTTATCGAGGCGGAAGTGGGTGTTGAAGAAATGGAAGGTGAAGATGAAGCCGGCGGCCAGGAGCGCTTCGTCCGAGTGGACGACGACGGCGATGTTGATCATCCAGCCGGGGAGGAAGGTCGTGAAGAACTTCGGGAACCAGAGCACGAGGCCGCTGAGGCCGATGATGGCGACGCCCCAGAATACGGCGAAGTAGTCGAAGCGTTCCCAGTAGGTCCAGCGGTCCCACTGCGGGCGCGGGCCGCGGCCGAAGAACCATTTCATATGGGCGACGAAGTCGCGGCCGTCCTGCAGCGACGGGACCATCGAGTCGGGCCCGAAGACGGCGGACCAGAGGCGGCCGAAGGCGAAGCGGCCGGTGGCGGGGTCGCGGAGCGCGGCGCGGTTGCGCCAGAAGGCGACGGCGAGGCTCCAGAGGTGGAGGCCGAAGTAGAGGAAGGTGACGAGCGCGGCGAGGTGGTGCAGGACGCGCGCGGCCTCGGGGCCGCCGAGAAAATTGAACATCAGGCGTGCCCAGCCCGTGTAGTAGAACTTCAGCGGCATGCCGGTGACGACGAGCGTGAGGAAACTCGTGACGACGAGCATGTGGAGGAAGCGCTCGAAGGGATTGAAGCGGCGGTAGGTCTCGGCGTCGGCGTGGGCGGCACGGCGGAGGGCGAGGAAGCCGGCGGGATCGCGGGCGTAGCAGAGGGCGAAGCGCGCGATCCAGAGGACGGTGTGGACGCCGAAGAAGGCGAAGACCCCGACGACGAGCGTCGTCATGAAGAGGTAGACGCGGTTGAGGCCGGGGTAGTTGGCGCCGTCGGACGGATCGGCGTGGGGCTGGTATTGGGTGAACGAAGCGTTCACGCCGGCGTGGCATTGGGCGCAGGTGCCGACGATGTTTTTGGCGGAGAGCTTCGAGCGGGCGTCGGTGTGGGCGAAGACATCGTGGTGGCCGTGGCAATCGTAGCAGGCGGCGACCTCGGGGGCGGCGTTGGCGCGGCCGAGGGCCATGGCTTTGCCGTGGTAGGTCTCGCGGTAATTCTCGAGGCGCTCCTCGTGACACTTGCCGCAGGCCTGGTCGCTGGTGGACTTGAAGTGGGCGCTACTCGGGCGTTCGATGCTGTGGGTGGTGTGGCAATCGGTGCAGACGGGGGCCTTGGGGTCGCCTTTGGCGAGGAGCTGGCCGTGGACGCTGGTGAGGTAGGTTTTCTCGATGCCGACGTGACAGGCGCCGCAGGTGCCGGCGAGGGCGGCCTTGCTGGTGTGGGCGGCGAGGTCCTTGGTGGAGCGGATGTCGTGGACGCCGTGGCAGTCGTTGCAGGTGGGCGCGACCTTGAGGCCCATCTTGTAGAGGCCCTGGCCGTGGATGCTGTCGCGGAAGTTGGCGATGGCGGCGCTGCGCTTGAGGCCGAGTTTGGCGCCGGCCTCGGCGTTGTCGTGGCACGCGGCGCAGGTCTCGAGCAGGTGAAATTTGAAGACGGGGGAGTCGAGGTGCTTGACGGGAACCATGTCGTGCGCGCCGCCGTGGCAGGTGGCGCAGGAGGCGGCGGGTTTGCCGTCGGCGCGCGGCGTGCCGTGGATGCTGGCGAGGAACTGCGTCACCGCTTTTTCATGACACGAAGCGCACTGGGCGGGCTTCAGTTTCGACGGGTGCTCGGGCTCGGTGATGTCGGCGTGGCAATCGACGCAGTTGACCGCGCCGTGGACGGACTTGGCGTAGAGTTCGGGGCGGACGCCGATCCACTCGGGCGGGAGGCCGCGTTTGCGCGGTTTGAACTCGGCCTCGTGGCAATCCATGCAGTCCTTGTTGGCGACCACGGGGGCTTTTTTCGGAGCGGGGGGCTCGGCCGCACCGGCGGCCGCGGCGCCGAGGAGCAGACAGAAAAGTCGCGCTCTCATGCGGCGCAGCATAGCGGGAAAACACGGGAGGCTCTGCGCAGGCGTTGACGGTTGATGGGCGCCGATTGGCCGACGGCGGCGCGCGGCCCGGCGCGGGCAACGGATGCGGGCCTTTGGCCAACCGATGCGGCGAGCCCCGGCCCGGGTGGGCGTAGCGTGCGATCCAACCCTCAACCCGGAGGACTTATGCCAACCCTACGACTCCACCTGGAGCAGGCAGAATACGATGCGATCGAGCGGTTCGCCGCCACGAACGACATCTCGCCGGAGGCCGTGGCCAACGGCGCCCTGAACCACCTCATGCTGAAATCCCGCGACCCGCTGGTGCGGGCCGAGATCATCGACACCTGGAATTGGCACCGCGACAACCTGCCCTTGTGGAGCGATTCCGCGGGCTCGGTGCACGCCTACGAAGGGAAGGCCGACGACGAACCGGAGCCGAGCCGATACGTGTGACGCGGCGGCGCGACGACCCTTGGCGCGGCTGCGCGCAGGGGCGCGCCAAACCAAAAGACCCGGCTCGCCCGAGCCGGGTCTTTGCCTGTCCGGGCGGCGGTGGGGCTATTTCTGGATGCCGCCGTTGTGGCAATCGGAGCAGCTGAGTTCGGCGTCGAGTTCGCCGCTG
>JBILLY010000372.1:0-5335 GCA_044375835.1 Opitutaceae bacterium | reverse complement strand
CCCCGCCCCCAGCTCGAAACTCACCTCCTGCAACACCGTCAGCGGCCCCGCCGCCGTCGCATACGTCTTGGTCAGCCGCTCGACTTTCAGCATCGATGAATCACTCATTTCGTTTTCCCACCAAACACACGTTGACCGCGAAAACGAGTCCCCGATGCCGAAATCCCCCCGCCCGCTCATCCGCCCGTCCGCCCGGATGTTCGCGCTCTTCACCTTCCTTCTCGCCGCCTTCACGGTGACCGCCGCCGCGTCCGCCGCGTCGACCGCCGCCACCCCGGCGCCCACCGCTGCCGCCACCCGCACCATCGTCTTCTTCGGCGACAGCCTCACCGCCGGCTACGGCCTCGACGACCCCGCCGGCCAATCCTACCCGGGCCTCCTCGGCAAGATACTCGCCGCCGATCCCGCCACCCGCGCGTGGCGCGTCGTCAACGCCGGCCTCAGCGGCGAAACCTCCGCCGGCGGCCTCCGCCGCATCGATTGGACGCTCCGCTCCCCCGTCGATGTCTTCGTCCTCGCCCTCGGCGCCAACGACGGTCTCCGCGGCCTCGATCCCGCCGGCACCCGCCGCAATCTCCAGCAGATCTTCGACAAGGTCCGCGCCAAATACCCGCAGGCCCGCCTCGTCCTCGCCGGCATGCAGATGCCGCGCGAGCTCGGCCTCGATTTCAGCCGCGACTTCCAGGCCCTCTTCCCCGCGCTCGCCGAGCAGAACCGCGCGACCTTCATCCCGTTCCTGCTCGAGGGCGTGGCCGCCCGCCCCGACCTCAACCAAGCCGACCGCATCCACCCCAACCCCGCCGGCCACGCCGTCATGGCCGAGACCGTGTGGTCCGTCCTGCGCCCGCTGTTTTGAACCCCTCGGACCAGCCTCGGCGCCCGGCTAAGCATTTCCACCCGGCAACCGCTGCCGGGTCTTGCCCGTAGTTCGGTTTCGTATTGGTAGTTGCCGCCGCTCATGTCGCTTTCCGTCGTTGGTGCCCCCCGCTGCTCGAACCGCTCCGCGGTCCGATTCGCGCTGCTGGCCGCTCTGGTCGGGCTCGAAATGCGTTCCGCGCTGGCCACCAACCTCCGCATGGAGGCCTCCACCGCCTGGGCGGAAAACATCAACCGCGCGTCCAGCCCCGGCGACTGGCGCGACTCCGCCCGTCTGGACGCGAGTCTCTCCCTCGTCCACCTCACCGAGTGGCGCACCGGCTTGGTCTCCGTCGTCGAAGGCGGGGCCTCCGCCGAACGCATCACCCGATTCACCCAACAAGACGCCGCGACCGCCGGCGGCAGCCTCCAGGTGCGCCGGAAATTCGGCTTCGGCCCCCACGCTCCCGTGCTCAGCTTCGACGCGTCCCTCCGCGGCCGCGAGGCCCGCATCGACGGCAACGACGGCTGGACCGCCGGCGCCGGCGTGCGGGTCACCAAACGCTTCACGACCTGGTTCCGCGCCGGTCTCACCGCCGACTGGCAGGAACACGACGCGCGCAGCGCCGTGTTCGACACGCAGCACCACCGCGTTTTCGGCACGCTGGCGTGGCAGATCGCCCCGCGCCTGTCGCTCACCCACGGCAACGGCCGCCTCTGGGGCAGCTTCACCGCCAACGCCTCTTCCGCGGTCTGGTCCCGCGCCCTCGGCGGCGGCCTCGGCCGCCCGATCGCGGACTACTACCACACCGTGCCTAGGTCCGTGACCGAGTCCTACGGTCCGGGCTGGGTCACCTACCGGGTCGACGGCCATGTCAGCTTTTGGTGGCTCGAACTCAGCGCCGCACTCGGCCCGAACACCTCGCTCCCGCTCCGCTACGAAAGCTTTTTCTCGGTCAACCGGGTCGGCGTGAAATACCGCCAGGATGTCTGGACGCTCCAGCTGATCCACCGCTACTAACCGATGTTCCCCGAGGCCCCCAGCCGCGCCGTTCCGCCGCCCACCGGTTCCCCGTCCGCCGCACGGCTCCGCCGCATCGCGCTGCTCCTGTTCGCCCTCACCGCTTCCCTGCGGGCGACCCCGCTTTCGTTCTCCGTCCGTTCTTCCGCCCACTGGCACGACAACGTCACCAACGCCGACCGCGCCCCCGACGAGCGCGCTGCCCTGGAGACCAACCATGAATTCTCCGCCGGCCACCGCTGGACCGCCGGGCGTCACCTCGGCGTCGCGGTTGCCGGCCGCGCCTTGGCCGAGTCCTGGCCGCGTTACGACGGCCTCGACCGCGCCGCCCTCGGGCTCGCGCTTTCGGCGCAGAAAAAGACCGGCTTCGGTCCCAACGCCACGGTCTTCGGTGCCGCCCTTTCCGGCGACCGATTCTTCGCCCGCGAGACCGGTCGGGCCGGTTTGGCCGGCTCGGCCGAAGTTTTCGTCCGTCATCGTTTCGCCTCCTGGGCCCAGCTTCGGTTGTCCCGCGAGTATCTCCGCTACGATGCCCGCGCACACGCCTTCGACCGCACCTCCCGCGACACCCGCCTCCGGCTGTCCGGCGACTTCGCCGGCCGCTGGACCGCAGCCGCGACGGTTGCGCGCCGCGATGGCGGCGTGCTGTCCTACGCCCGCCCGCCGCACCCGCAGCTCCTGCGGCAAGGCAAAGCGCTCACGACCGTGTCCACCTTCGACGCCGACCTCCCGTTCGTCGCGTATTATTTCATCGCCCGCACCTACGCGGTCCGCGCGGAACTTTCCCGCGTGCTCCCGCATCGGTCCAATCTCACCCTCGCCGTCGAACGCCGCCTCACCTCCGAAGGGGTCGTCGACTACCGCAACCACGTCGTCGCGCTTCATTTCGCCCATGCATTCTAAACGCCCCTCGTTCCCGGTCGGCGCGGTCTTGCTTCTCGCCGCGTGCATGCTGTCCCCCGTGTTCGCCGCGGACGTCGGCCGCGTGCGCGTCGAAGTGCGGGACAACAAAGGCGCTCCCGTCCCCGACGCCGTCGCCTCCCTCCATCCCCTCGACCGTCCCGCCACCGTCACGCCGCCGGCCGAGCCCGCCGTGATCGTGCAGGACAAGGAAGAATTCCGTCCTTACGTCACCGCCGTCGTCACCGGCACCCGCATCCGCTTCCCCAATCAGGACAAAGTCCAGCACCACGTCTTCTCGCTCTCGAAAGCCAAGACCTTCGACATCCCCCTCTACCGCGGCGAGCCCAAGGAACCCGTCCTCTTCGACCAGCCCGGCATCGTCAGCCTCGGCTGCGACATCCACGACTGGATGTCCGCCTACGTCCTCGTCCTCTCCACGCCCCACTTCGTCAAGACCGCCGAAGACGGCATCGCCTCGTTGGCCGACCTGCCCGCCGGCCGGTATCGCCTCGAGGTTTGGCATCCGCGCCTCAAAGCCCCCGACCAACGCGAAGTCGCGCTGCGCGCCGCCGACACCGCCACCAAAGTCGTCTCCGTGACGCTCGGTTTCGATCGGCGGATTTCGCGCAATCCCGAATCCGGCGGCGGCGCCTACAAGTGAGCGCGCCGCGCTTGGGTTCCTCCCGCTCCCGCTCCGCGCCATGATTTTCCGCCCGCGGACGTTCGGCGCCAAGCTCCTCCTCCTCGTCGTCGCGGTCGTTGCCGCCGCCCAGATCGCGACGTGGCTCATCGTCTCGCGCTACAACGCCCGCGCCGCCGAGAAACTCATCGACGACGAACTCCAGCAAGCCGCGCAGACGTTCACCCGCATCGTCAACTACCGCAATTCCCTCCTCGTCGCCGGCGCATCCACCGCCGCCCGCGCCTCGGAGATCAAGCGCCAGTTCGTCCGCGGCCGCGACGATCCCCTCACCTTCGCTTCCGCCCTCGACAGCATCCGCCTCTCCAGCCGCAGCGACATCGTCGCCGCCCTTACCCTCGAGGCCGACCTCATCGCCGCCACCATGCCCGCCATGGCCGCCGGCGATATCCTGAAACAACTCGTCGGGCGCGCCGAAGCGGACCCCAGCCCCAATCCCTCCGCCGCCGGCTTCGGCATCCTCGACGGCCAGCTCTACTCCCTCGTCCTCGCCCCGGTCCGCGCCCCCGACATCATCGCTTGGCTCCTCATCGGCTTCCGCATCGACCGCGACTTCACCGCCGAACTCAAAGCCATGACCGGCATCGACCTCACCTTCTTCGATGTCCAAGGCCGCCCCCTCGCCAGCACCCTTCCGCCCGCCACCATCGGCGGCATCGCCGCCTCACTCCACGCCCTCGGCGACGACCACGCCAGCCACCGGCTCGAACTCTCCGGCGAGACCGCCCTCGTCGCCCTCCGCCGCCTCTCGGTCGGCTCCGGCAAAAACGCCATCCTCGCTCTCCAATACTCCCTCGACGAGAAACTCGCCCCGGCCCGCGCCACCGAGAAAACCCTCCTCATCGTCGCCACCGCCAGCCTCGTCGTCGCCATCTTCCTCAGCCGCGCCTTCGCCCGCCGCCTCGTCCAGCCCATCGTCGAACTCGTCGGCCACACCCGCCGCATCGCCGCCGGCGACTACTCCATCCGCAACACCGCCTACCGCACCGACGAGCTCGGCCGCCTCTCCGAAGCCTTCGACCAGATGTCCCGCGGCCTTTCCGAGCGCGACCGCATCCGCGACTTGCTCGACAAAAACGTCAGCCCCGAAGTCGCCGCCCAGCTCCTGCGCGACGGCGCCGCCCTCGGCGGCGAAGAGCGTCAAGTCACCATCCTCTTCGTCGACCTCCGCGGCTTCACCACCATGAGCGAGCGCTACGCGCCCCGCGAACTCCTCACGCTGCTCAACCGCTACCTCGACCGCATGAGCCGCGCCATCGAGGAAAACGGCGGCATCGTCGACAAATACATCGGCGACGCGATCATGGCCCTCTTCGGCGCCCCGGTCGACCAGCCCGATGCCCCCGGCCGCGCCATCGCCGCCGCCCTCGCGATGCAGCGCGCCCTCGCCGACTTCAACCGCGAGCTCGTCGCCGAAGGCCGCCCGCCCCTCGCCATCGGCGTCGGCATCAACACCGCCCGCGTCGTCGCCGGCAACATCGGCTCCGCCCGCCGCCTCAACTACTCCGTCATCGGCGACGGCGTGAACGTCGCCGCCCGCCTCCAGTCGCTCACGCGCGACCCCGCCTACGCGACCAACATCATCGTCAGCGCCCAAACTGTCCGCGCGTCGACTCCGCCCTTCGCCGTCCGCGACCTCGGCTCCGTCGCGGTCAAAGGCCGCGCCGAACCCGTCGCCATCTACGCCATCGACGGCTGAGCACCTTCCCCGGCCTGGTGGCGGCGCAACTCGGCGTCGCCGTTCCTGGGCACGCCCCGGTTCCGCCACCGAGGCACGAACCAGGCAAAAGACATCTGCCGCCACAGCCCGGCGCGAATCGCTCCCCGCCCCCGCCCCGCCGACCCGCGGCCCCTCC
>JBILLY010000370.1:0-5341 GCA_044375835.1 Opitutaceae bacterium | reverse complement strand
CTCCGTCCTCCGCGCCGCCGAGGGCGAACGCCTCGCCGGCGCCGCGACCAAAATCGCCGCCGCCTCCGCCGACTGGACCCGCCTCGAAGCGACCACCCGGCAACACCTCGACACCGCCACCGCCGCCCTCGCGCAACTCTCCGCCGGCACCGCCGGTGCGATCGAGAAAGCCGAGGCCGCCGCCTCCGCCGCCCTCGCCGCAGCCCGCGTCGACGCCGCCCGCACCGTCGGCGATGCCGCCGGCCAGGCGCAGCGCGAGGTCGCCGCCGCCCAGACCGCCGCGCTCGCCGCCGTCGACGGCAAACTCTCCGTCGCGGAATCCCGGTTCGCCGAATTCGAGGCCAACCTCGCCGCCACCACCACCGCCCTCGTCGACCGCGTCGCCGCCGAACTCACCGCGCGCGCCGCCGGCGCCCTCCAGCCTCTCGACGAAAAACTCGCCCAGCTCGCCGCGCTCGACCTCCGCCTCTCCGCCAGCCACGCGCAGATCGCCGCGCTGGAGCCCGCGCTTGCCGCCGCCACGACGGCGGCCGTCGACCGGGTGGCCGCGGAACTCGCCGCCCGCTCAGCCGGCGCGCTCCAACCGCTGGAGGAGAAACTCGCCCGACTCGCCGACACCGCCAAACAACTCGAGGCCGCGACCGCCGCTGCGGCCCTCGTTGCGACCCAACCGCCACCCGCGGCCGACGCACCCGCCGCAGTCGCCGCCGAACCGGCCTCCGCCCCCGCGCCGACCTCGGCCGAACCCGCTCCGCTTGCCGCACCTCCTCGTCGCCCCCGGAAATCGCGGCGGGAAGAGCCCGCGGTCGTCGCGACCGAGCCCGCCGCCTCACCCGCCCCGGCCGAAACTCCGCCCGCGCCGGCCGCGGACGACACCCCGCCCCCGCCCGCCGCTGAACCGATCGCCACCGAAAGCCCCGCGCCCGCTGCGGACGCCGACACCGCGGTCGCGGCCGCCGCCGAAACGGCTCCGCCCACCCCCGCCGAGTCCGCTCCGCCGGCCCCCGAGTCGGTCGCTCCAGCCGCCGCCGAACCGCCCCCGATCCCGTTTGCTTCCGTCCCGGAGATTCTCCCGGTCGCCCCCGCTACCAGCGATCCCTTCGAAAACCACCTCCAGACCGAGCCCCCGCTCCCTCCCGAGCCCGTGCCCGAGCCGACACCCGACCCGGAAAGCGCGGTCGGATCCACCCCGGCCCCCGCGGACCCCGTTGTGATCGCCGCCCCGGAAGCGCCCGTCACCCCGGCTTCCGACACCATCGAGTCGCCCGCCGCCGCCGCGCCGGCCGAAGCGGAGCTGGCCATCCCCGCCGAGTCCGCCTCCTTCGACGAAACCTCCTCGGCCCCGGTCCCTGCTGCGGCCCCGGCCGAGCCGGAGCCGGACCCGGTAGTTCCCCGCAAACGCCTCACGCGCCCCGCGCCCGACCCGGAACCCTCGCTCGGCCTCGAACTCGACGAACCCGGCGCAGCCCAGGCCCCCGCAGTCGAGCGCACGCTCACCTCCGACGGCGCGACACGCCTCCTCGCGACCGCCTACATCGGCATCGGCAACCGCCTCTACATCCGCGGCGACGGCGCCGGACTTTCCTGGGAAAAAGGCGTGCCGCTGCAGTTCGTTTCCATCGGCAAATGGCGCTGGGAAACCTACGAGGCCGCGACGCCCCTGCGCTTCAAGCTCTACAAAAACGACGACGTCGAGTGCAGCGCGCTCGGCGAGCAAACGCTCGAGCCCGGCCACCTGCAGGAAGTCACCGCCGCGTTCTGAGCGCCCGCACCGGCGCGCCGGTGCGGCGTATCCGGATCAGTAGTGCGGCGGCCGCTCGTCGACCTCGGCGCCCAGCCGTTCGCCGTCCGGCCCGCCCGCGGCGCCGCGCTCGCGCAGCCGGCGCAGCTCGCGCCGCACCGCGGCGAGCTCCTCCGCGAATTCCAGCATCGCCTTGTCCTGCTCGGTCACGTGCCGCTCCAGGTAGGCGATCTTCTCCTCAAGGCGTGTGATGTGTTCGTTCAACGGTGAAGGGCGAGCGCGTCGCCGCCGCGGCCAGGCCGGACCGCAGTTTTTCCAGCTCCGGCAGCACCACCCGCGTGTGGCAGTCCGGGCACACCGAGTGGCTGAAATCGCTGCCTGTCCGTTCGCTGATGTAGCCCTCGATCTGCTGCCAGTAGTTCCGGTCGTCGCGGATTTTTTTGCAGTAGGAGCAGATCGGCATCATCTCCTCCAGGTGCCGCACCTGCGTCGTGTAACGCAGGATACGCTCCGCCACCCGCAGCCGCATCCAGAGTTCATTCACGTCGAGCGGCTTGGTCAGAAAATCGTCCACGCCCGCGTCCGCCGCCGAGGTGCGGTTGTCCGCCGTCGCGTCGTGGCTGGTGAGCAAAATGAAATACACATACTCGCTCCCCACCGCCGCCCGGATCTTCCGGCACAGCCCCAGGCCGTCGAGCCGCGGCATCGTCCAGTCGCACACGACCACGCGCACCGGGTCGCGCTCCAGCGCTTCCCAGCCGTCGTCGCCGTCGGCCGCCTCCACCACCTCGTGCCCGAGCCGGCGGAGGGCTTGGCGCAGCACGGCGCGGGACACGGCATCGTCGTCGATCGCGAGAATTTTCACGGGGATGGTGGCGGGGGACGGGGCGGGAGCCCCTAGGTGGGTCCGGTTGCCGCTTCCCGCAATCCCGAAAACAACCACCCTTTGCGCGCCGGCGCGCCGTCACCGCCGCGCCAGCAACGCCCGCAGCTCGTCCGCGGTCCGCGCCGGCGCATGGCACCCGTAGTCTTCGCAGAGGTAGGCGGTCGCCGCGCCGCCCAGCGGTTTCATGTCGGCCAGCCACGGGGCGCGGGTCGCCAGCCAGCGCTGGCCCTCCCCGCCGTCCGCCGCCAGCAGCACCCGGTGCGGCCCGAGCTGCTCCGCCGTCACCGCGGCCAAGGCCCGGAAATCCGCGGCGCGCGGGTCGCCCGCGAGCACGATCTGCCGCGGCGGCTCGAGCGCCAGCTCCAGCGCGCACAGCAGCTGCGGCAGCGCCTGCGGTGTCTTCGCCCAGCGTCCCCGCATCGCCTCGATCGTGCGCCGGCCGCGCTCCCGCCGGTCGGGGTCGTCCCACCGTGCCGCCAGCCGCAGCAGGTTCATCGCCGCCACGCTGCCCGGCGCCGGCTCCGCGCCGTCGTAGTCCTCCTTCAGCCGCAGCACGAGCGACGTGTCCCACGCGGCCGAGTTGAAATAACCGCCGCCCTCCTCGTCCCAGAAGAGTTCGTCCATCTTGGTCTGCAACCAGTCCGCCCACTGCAACCAGCGGACCTCGAAGGTCGCCTCGTAAAGATCGAGCAGCCCCTGCACGAGCATCGCATAGTCTTCCGCGAATCCTTCCGTGTCCCCGCGCGTGCCGCGCCAGCAGCGGAACAACACCCCCCGCGCCCCGTCGTGCAGCTCCGCCGCCACGAAGTCAGCCGCCCGCTCCGCCGCCGTCCGATACGCCTCGTCGCCGAGAATCCGATACGCCCGCGCCAGCGCGGAGATCATCAGCCCGCAGCCCGCCGTCACCACCTTGTCGTCGCGGAGCGGGCGCGGCCGCTCCGCCCGGTGCGCGCGCAATTTCTCCACCGCGGCCAGCAGCCGCTTGTTCGCCTCCTCCACGCCGAGCCCCGCGGCCCGCGCCGAGTCCGCCAGCCCGCGGCGCTGCGCGAGGATGTTTTTCCCGCGGAATTCCCCGTGCGGATCGAGGTGCGCCGGCACGTTGCCCTCGTCCTTCACGCCGTAGTGCCCGGCGAAAAACCCGTAGTCCGTCCACAGCACCGCCTGCAGCTCCGCCGCCGTCCACACGTAGAACGCCCCCTCCGCGTGCGCCCCGGGCGCGCCGCCCGGCACCGCGCTGTCCGCATCCTCGGCCGAGAAAAACTCCCCGCGCGGCCCCGTCAGGTCCCGCGCCACGTAGTCGAAGATGTCCCGCGCCATCCACGCGTAGCGTTCGTCGCCGGTCGCCTGCTTCGCCTCGAGGCACGCCAGCGCGAGCTGCGCCTGGTCGTGGAGCATTTTCTCGAAGTGCGGCACGAACCAGCCGTCGTCGACCGCGTAGCGGTGGTAGCCGCCGCCGAGGTGGTCGTGCACGCCGCCCTGCGCCATTGCCCGCAGGGTCGACGTCGCCAGCCGCACCGCCTCGCCGCCCATCTCGCTGTCGACGCCCTGCAGCGCCGCCACGCGGAAAAGGAAATTCAGGTTCGCCGGCCGCGGGAATTTCGGCGCCCCGCCGAAGCCGCCGTTCGCCGCGTCGAACTGCTCGTAGTAGTATTCGAAGCCGCGCTCGAACGCACCCGCCGCCGCCTCCGCCAACGTCTCCGCCGGTCCCGCCGGCACCCCGTCCGCCCCGCCCTCCGCCGCTTCGCCCCGCGTCTGGTAAAACTCCCGCAGCGTCGCGATCACGCGCTCGCCCTCCGCCACCAGCTTGTCCCGCTCGTCGCGCCAACCGCGCGCGATCGCCTGCAAGATCGTCGCGAAGCCCGCCCGGCCTTCCCGATCCTGCGGCGGGAAATACGTGCCGCCGTAGAACGGTTTCAGATCCGGCGTCAGCCACACGTTCAACGGCCAGCCGCCGTGCCCCGTCATCGCCTGCACATAGGCCATGTAGACTTTGTCCACGTCGGGCCGTTCTTCGCGGTCCACTTTCACCGGCACAAAGTGCTCGTTCAGGACCGCCGCCACCTCCGCGTTCTCGAACGACTCGCGCGCCATCACATGGCACCAATGGCAGGTCGCGTAGCCGATGCTCAGGAAAACCGGCTTCTGCTCCGCCCGCGCCTTCGCCAGCGCCGCGTCGCCCCACGGCAACCACGTCACCGGGTTGTCCGCATGCTGGAGCAGGTAGGGCGACGTGGCGGCGGCGAGCGCGTTGGGCATCGGCCGACGGAACCGCGTTCCCCGCCGGACGCAACGCCGGGCCCCCGGCCGCGGCTCAATTCATCCCTAAACTCCCGCGCATAAGTGCCGCTATCTTGCCGTCCGATGAACGCCACCTTCCGTCGCCTGTCCGCCTTCGCCGGCCTCGTGCTCGCCACGCTCGCCGTTCCCGCTTTCGCCCAAACCGCGCCCGGCGCGGGCAACATCAACTCCCTGCCGCCCGCCCTGCGGGCCGCCGTCCTGAGCGGCAACGGACAGCAGGTCGCGAATGCGATAAACGTGCTCTCCGCCGGCAACCCGACCCAGGCCGCCGCCCTCGCCGCCAACGTGGTCCGCGCCGCCGAGAGCCTCCTCGCCACCAACCCGCAGGCCGCCGTCAACGCCGCGGCGGCCGCCGTCAACGCCGTCCGCAACACGGCCGTCCAATCCGGCTCCCCGCAAAATACCCAGACGGTCAT
>JBILLY010000371.1:0-5341 GCA_044375835.1 Opitutaceae bacterium | reverse complement strand
GGAGACCGGCATTGTGGATGCCGACTCGCCGCAGGTGGAGACCGCGCTGCAGGCGCCGATGCCTGATGTGGTGCCCCCGCCGGAATGGCCGCGTTACCGCAGTGAAGGCTCGATCCGCGCGGTGCTGCCGTGGCGTGACGACCGACTGTTGGTCGCCGCCGGCTCCGACGGGCTGCACGTTGTCCGCGCGGACGCGGAAGGATTCTCCGCCGTCGCGGTGTATCCGGCCGATGGATTCGTCCGCGATGTGGCGGCGCACGGTGACCGAGTGTATGCGGCGGAATCGCTCGGCGGGCTCTCGGTTTGGAAAAGGAAGGCCGACGGCACATTGGAGCGGCTCGGCGGCTATGAGGTGCCGGGCCGGTCGATCCATCAGGTCGTGCTCGCGGACGAGGGGCGCGTGGGCTTCCTCGCGGTTGGCGGCAACACGTTGCACGTCGTGCGCCTCGCCACGGATGGCAGTTGCGAGCGTCTGCTCGAGACGACGCCGGCGAGCGGACTCTTTTACCGCGAGCCGATTGCCCCGGTGCATGCCGATGGGCGCCGGGTGCGGGTGCAGTGGCATTCTATCGGCCTCGTCGAATATGTTGCCGAGAACGGAGCGGTGCGTCCGAGCGGCTATCGGTTTTCGCATGCCATGGACACGGAGTGCGGCGTGGCGCCGTGGCGGGACGGGTGGCTTGCCACGTCACGCAGCGGCCTCTTTGTTCTGGGGCCGGAGGAGCAGCGTTCGCCAAACGACATCGGGCGTCGGGTCGTCGCGGGACGCACCCGGCCCGGGAAGCCGACGGTCGACGGGGAGATCGCCTACATCGCCGATCCGTTTCTGGGCCGTGTGTCGGCCATCCGTCTGGCGCAGGGAAGCGAACCGCAGCTCGTCGGTGAACTGCAGCTGAGCGGCCATCCCGGGCGGGTGCGTCCCTTCCGGGGCAAGGTGCTGGTTCCGGCGGGGCGCGACGGGTTGCTGCTTTGGGATGTTCGTCGGCCGGGACTCGGCCATTGAGGCGGGCGCGGTGCGCGGGCCTGATCGAACATGCGGAGAATTTGTGTGAAAGAGCGTTGCCCGGGGTTCGTTGCGTTCCGTCTCGTTCTCGAGTGATGGAGCCCTGCCGTCGGGCGGACTGTTTGCCATTGTGAACCTGGCGTTTCGCGTGGATGAGCCGCGCGATCCTTGGCTCCGGCCATTGGTGGCGGAGTGCGTCGCCAATACGGTGGAGCTGTCGAAGCGAGCCGGGCGTGCCCAGATCCGAAACGCTTACGTTCGTTTCGGCGGGCGCGCGAAACCGGGCAGTCGGTCTTCCGCCACGCGGGGCAGGAGCTGCCCGCGGCGCGTCTGACTTTCACTTCGTGGTGAACTCGGCGTGGGCAAACGTCGCCGGCTGCGTCTTGGCAGCCGGCGGAACGGATCGCTCACCTATCACCCGTGGCAGCGACCGAAAATCAGGCGACGTTCAAATCAGCGCCTTCGGGGCGGCCCCGAACCAACCCGCGAAGGCTTCCGTGCGGATGGAGTTTTTCGGCTCACGGAGCGGCGAACAGCTTTGGGGATGGCACGCGAAACCTGTCCCGATCGCCCGCCTATGACTCGAAGCGAATCCGAGAGAGAACCGTTGCCGCTTGGCAGCGCACGCGTGGGCGCGATCGTTCCGAGTCACTCGTGACGGAGTGCGTCGATGGGATTGAGCCGCGCGGCGCGGCGGGCCGGGGTGTAGCCGAACAATATGCCGACCGCGGCGGAAAACAGGAAGGCGATGACGTTGATCTGAAGATTGAAGTTGAACGGCACGTGGATCAGCTGCGCGAGGCCGACGCATAGGCCCAGCGCCAGCAGAATGCCGAGGAGCCCGCCGATGCACGACAAGGTCACCGCCTCCACGAGGAACTGTAGCAGCACTTCGCCCGCGAGGGCGCCAATCGCGAGCCGGATGCCGATCTCGCGCGTGCGTTCGGTGACGGACACGAGCATGATGTTCATGATGCCGATGCCGCCGACCAGCAGCGATACCCCGGCCACGGCCGCGAGGAGCGTGGTCATCAACTGGGTCGTGGAGCCGAGCGCCTCCGCGATCTGACGCGTGTCGAATACCGAAAAATTGCTGTCCTGGTTGCCCTGCAGATTGCGGCGCTGGCGCATGAGCAGGGTGATGTCCGCAATGACGGCATCGCCGTTCATGCCCTCTTTGCCGGAGATCACGATCTGCGTGATGTCGTGCGCAGATCCTTTGCCGACCAATCGCCGCTGGAGCGTGGAGAGCGGCACGATGATGGTGTCATCCTGGTCGCCCATGCCGGCCTGGCCTTTGCCCTTGAGCAGGCCGATGACCTCGCACGACGCCTTGCCGATGCGGATCTTCGCGCCGATGGGATCGGCCCCCTCGAAAAGTTCGCGGTGCACCGTTTCACCGATCACGCAGACGGCGCCGCCCGAGCGCAGGTCGGCGTTCGTGAAAAAGCGCCCCTTCGCCAGGACCCATTTGTTGATCCCGAAGTATACCTGCGTGGTGCCGACGACAGGGGTCGTGCGCGCGGTGTGCAGGTAAATGGTGCTCAACGCCGCCGAGCGCACCGGTGCGATGGCGGCGACCCCGGCGATCTGTTCGCCGATGATTTCCGCATCCTGCTCGGAGAAATTGGGGACTCCGCCGGAAGCGGTCCGGAAACCGAAACCGGCACCCGGGCGGAGCAACATGAGGTTGCTGCCGAGATTGGAGATCTGCGCTTTGACGGCGAGCGTCGCTCCTTGGCCGAGCGTGACCATGGTGATGATGGCCGCGACGCCGATGAAGACGCCGAGCACGGTGAGAAACGCGCGCGTGAGGTTTCGGCCGATTTCGCGGACGGCGATGGCAAAGGCGTTCCAGATCATGGGGAATGGGCCGGCTGGGGGCGGCTGATGTCGGACGCGATGAGGCCGTCCTTGATGAGCACGGTGCGTTTGGCGCAGGCGGCCACTTCGTCGTTGTGGGTGACGACGAGCACGGTGATCCCGCGCTCCATGTTGAGCCGGGTCAGCAACGCCATCACGTCGCGGGTGGTCACGGAGTCGAGATTGCCGGTCGGCTCGTCGGCGAAGAGCGTGCTGGGCTCCGTCACTATGGCGCGGGCGATGGCGACGCGCTGCTGCTGGCCGCCGGAGAGTTCGCCGGGCGTGCTGCGGAGTTTCGTGGGCAGACCGACGGACGAGAGGGCGGCCAGCGCTTTCGCGTGCCGCTCTTTGCGCGGCAGGCCGCGGTAGAGCAACGGCAGCTCGACGTTGTCGAGCGCGCTGGTGCGAGCCAGCAGATTGAAACCTTGAAAAATGAAACCGAGCGCGTAGCGGCGCAGAAGCGAGCGCTGGTCGTTGTCCAAAAGCTCCACCGCGATGCCCTGGTAGTGATAGGTGCCGGTGGTGGGAACGTCGAGGCAGCCGAGCACGTTCATGAGCGTGGATTTGCCGGAGCCGCTCGGACCGATGATGGCGACGAACTCACCTTGCCTGATAGTAAGGTCGACCCCCTTGAGTGCCTGGAACGATCCGTCGCCAACCCCGTAGGTCTTGGTGAGTGCGCGCACTTCGATGAGTGCAGGCGGGACGGGCGCGTTCACGGCGAAGGCGCGTTGGCCCGAAGAATGATCGCCAGACCTTCGGTCAGGCCTTCGCCGGAGATTTCGGTGTCGCGCCCGTCGCTGAGGCCCAGTCTCACCGAGATCGCCGCGGGCTGGCCGTCGCGGAGAATCCACACGTGCGCGTCCGCGACGGCGGGCTTGGGACTGAAGTCCTTTCGCGCTCCGCCCTTGCGGCCGATCGTCGGGATCAGGCTTTGCACGAACGACTTTTTCACGACCGGGACGGCGACCCCGGTCGTGGTCGCAGGGACAAAACGGAGCGCCGCGGTCGGGACGAGGAATACGTTTTTGCTTTCGGCCACGAGAATGTCGGCCGTGGCCGTCATGCCGGGGCGCAAACTCAGGTCGTCGTTGCTGACCTCGAGGTCGGCCTCGTAGGTGACGACGTTGTTCGTGACGGCCGAGCCGTAGGACACGACGATGACGCTGGCGGTGTAAGCGCGGTCCGGCCACGCATCGACCGTGAACGTGGATTTTTGGCCCTTCGCCACGCGACCGATGTCGGCCTCGGCGATGGCGACCTCGAGTTTCATCCGCTCCAGTTTCTCGGCGATGACGAAGAGCTGCGGTGCCGTGAAGCTCGCGGCGACCGTCTGGCCGGGCTCGATGCTGCGCGTCAGCACGATGCCGTCGATGGGGGATTTGACGATGGCCTTCGCGAGATCGCTTTCGTTGATCAGCACCTGAGCCTGCGCTTGGCCCACCGCGGCCTCCGCGCTCAGTTGATTGGCCCGGGCACGCTCGGCCGCGGCGAGTGCGGAATCGAGGTCGAGTTTGGACGGCACTTTGCCGCCGCTGAGCCGTTGCAACTCCTGTTGCCGCGCGAGCGTCGCCTCGCTCTCTTTCACCGTGGCCGCGGCGAGCGTGACGGCGGCTTGCGCGGCTTTCACGGCCGCACGACTCCCAGCCGTTTGTTGGGTGAGTTTGCCGGTGTCGAGTTTGGCGAGCGGCTGGCCCTTGGTCACGCGGTCGTTGATATCGACGTAAACCTCCAGCGTCGTGCCGGAGAGTTCGCTCCCGACGGTGACCTCGTTGGTGGGGACAAGCGTGCCGGTGGCGGTGATTGTGAGCGTGATGTCGCCGCGTTGGAGCGCCTCGGTGGTGTATGGCGGCGCTTGGTTCTTCGCCGCTTCGACCTTCCGCCACCGGAACCACCCGCCCACGCTGAGCGCCACGACTACGAGCACCGCAATGACCACCCATTTCGAGTGCTGGCCTGGACCACCGGCTTTGATCGCGGCGGCGAGGTCGAGCGGTGCGGCGGGCGACGGCGCCGCGGGAGCGGGCGCCCCGGGGTTCAGCGGCGAGGTGGGGGGCAACAGCGTCATAGGACGGTCCAGCCGCCGCCGAGGGCCTGATAGAGTTGCACGTAGGCGATGGCCCGATTGGCCGCAGAGGCGACCGTCTGCTGCTCCAAATCGAGCAGCGTGCGTTGGGCATCGAGGATCACGAGCAGATCAACCTGCCCGGCTTGGTATTGCAGGGTGGACAGCGTCTCGGCTTCGCGCGCCGCCGCGGCGGCGCGGGAGAGAATGTCCAATCGCTCGGTGTGGCGCCGCACGGCGACGAGGGCGTCTTCCACCTCGCCGAGCGCACCGAGCACGGTGGCCGCGTAGGTGTTGAGCGATTGCTGCTCCAACTCGCGCTGGATCGCGATCGTCTGGCGGATGCGGCCCGCGTCGAAAATCGGGGCAGAGAAACCGCCGAGCAGATTCAGCATGGTGGAGGCGGGGTT
>JBILLY010000369.1:0-5345 GCA_044375835.1 Opitutaceae bacterium | reverse complement strand
ACCGAACTCGTCGGTGGCGCCGTGGATGTAGCCGCCCTTGGTGCCGCCGCCGGCGAGCCACATGGTGTAGCCGTAGTGGTTGTGGTCGCGGCCGGCGGTGGGGCCGACCTTCTCGCCCTGCGAAAGCTCGACGGTCGGGGTGCGGCCGAACTCGCCGCCCCAGATGACGAGGGTGTCGTCGAAGAGGCCGCGTTGCTTGAGGTCGGTGAGGAGGGCGGCGAGGCCCTGGGCGCTTTCGGCGGCGAGGCGGCGGTGGTTTTTCTCGATGTTGTCGTGGCCGTCCCAGGGCTGGAGGGTGCCGTGCCAGACCTGGACGTAGCGGACGCCGCGTTCGACGAGGCGGCGGGCGAGGAGCATCTGTTTCGCCTGGGCGGTGTCGCCGTAGAGGGTGCGGACGGAGGCGGGCTCGCGCTCGATGTCGAAGGCGTCGGTCGCGGCGGTCTGCATGCGGAAGGCGGTCTCGAAGCTCTGGATACGGGCATCGAGGGCGGGATCGGCGCGGTCGGCGAGGTGGCGGCGGTTGAGGGCGGCGACGAAATCGAGCTGGGCGCGCTGGGCGGCGGGGTCGAGGTCGGGGTTCTCGAGGTGTTCGACGAGTTGGGCGGCGCGGCGGTCCTGGGTTTCGAGGTAGGTGCCTTGGTAGGCGCCGGGGAGGAAGGAGGACTGCCAGTTGTCGGCGCCGGCGACGGGCATGCCCTTGGGGACGAGGACGACGAAGCCGGGGAGGTTTTGGTTTTCGGTGCCGAGGCCGTAGGTGATCCAGGAGCCGATGCTGGGGCGGGCCATGATGCTGGCGCCGCAGTTGAGCAGGCGCAGGCAGTTTTCGTGGATCGGCGAATCCGAATACATCGAGCGGATGACGCAGAGGTCGTCGGCGTGTTTCTCGGCGAGCGGGGCGAAGAGCTCGCTGACCTCGAGGCCGGACCGGCCGTAGCGGGCGAAGGTGAACGGCGAGCCGAGGGCGGTGCTGGTGGGGCGCTCGGTGGCGAGGTGGATGGGGAGGCGCTGGCCGTGCAGGCGGTTGAGCAGCGGCTTGGGGTCGAAGGTGTCCATCTGCGACGGGCCGCCGTTGGCGAGGATCTGGATGACGGCCTTGGCGCGGGCGGGGAAGTGCGGGGCGCGGGGCGCGAGCGGGCCGGCGGAGGGGGCGGACGCGGCGGCGGAGGCGAGCAGGTGGTTTTGCCCGAGGAGGGCGGCGAGGCCGACGGTGCCGAAGCCGGCGCCGCAGCGGCGCAGCAGTTCGCGGCGGGAGAACGGGGCGGAGGCGGAAAACGGGGCGGGCATGGCGTGGGGCGGCGGCGGATACGGGTGGGGCGGGGCGGCTCAGTCGCAGAAGTAGAATTCGTTGGAAAGGAGCAGGGCTTGGGTGAAGTGCGCCCAGCGGGCCTCGGTCGGCGTGGCGCCGAGGAACGCGAGGGCGAGCGGGACTTCGTCGGCGGCGGGGTTGCGGGCGAAGACGCGGCGGTAGAGGGCGGTGACGCGCGCGGCGGGATCGGCGAGCTCGGCGATCTCGGGGGCGCGGTTCACGTGTTCGGCCTGCGTGCGGAGGAAGGGGCTGTTGAGAAAATAGAGCGCCTGGAGCGGGTGGGTGGTTTCGCCGCGGCGGGCGATGGACTGGTCGGGGTTGGCGACGTCGAAATTGCGGAGCAGCGACGGAATGCGGAAACGGTCGGTGTAGCCGTAGAGGGCGCGACGGACGTGGTCGTCGGTGAGCGGCGTGCTGCGGCCGCCGAGGCGGGTGTCGAGGCGGCCGGCGACGCGGAGGAGGCTGTCGCGGAGGGCCTCGAATTCGAGGCGACGCGGGCGTTGGCGCCAGAGGAGGACATTCTCGGGGTCGCGGGCGAGGGCGGCGGGTTGCGGGGCGCTGCTCTGCTGCCAGGTGGCGGAGGCGAGGAGGTAGCGGTGGAGGGCTTTGACGGACCAGCCGTGGTCGATGAACCACGCGGCGAGGTGATCGAGGAGGGCGGGGTGCGAGGGCGGCTCGCCGGTGGCGCCGAAGTCGTCGGGCGTCGGGACGAGGCCGCGGCCGAAGTGTTGCTGCCAGACGCGGTTGACGAAGACGCGGGCGAGAAGGGGATTGCGCGGATCGGCGAGGGCGCGGGCGAGGGCGAGGCGGCCGTCGTCGGCGAAGGTGCGGTCGTCGAGGGCGGCGAGGAGCTGGGGCAGGCGGCGCGGGACGGCGGGGCCGGGCTTGAGGCGGTCGCCGCGGATGAGCACGCGCGGCTCGACGGGCGGGCCGGCGACGGCGAGGACCTGGGCGCGCTCGACCGGGGCGGCGGCTTCGAGCGTGGTGAGTTTTTCGCGGATTTTGGCGGCGGCCTCGTTGTCGCGGCGGGCGACGATCTGGTGTTCGGTGACGAAGCGGAGGAGGTCCTCGGCGACGGCGGCGCGGGAGAACTCGAGGGGGGAGTCGGGGGCGTTGAGGACGGCGGCGAGGGCGGAGCCGGCGGGCTCGGCGAGGGCGGCGGTGATGACGCAACCGAAGGCGGCGGCGACGTCGTGCATCGAGGCGAGCGGCTGGGCGCGGAGGGCGGCGAGGACGGCGGGGTCGTGGCCGGCGGGCGCGCGCTCGGCGGCGGCGAGCACGGCCGCGGCGGCGGCGGCGAAGTTTTCGCGCGGCAGCGCGAGCAGGGTCGGCCAGAGGCGGAAGTGCGGCTCGCCGCGGGCGAGGCTGGCGGCGATGAGGCGCGCCCAGGCGGGGGCGCCGCCGAGGACGAGCAGGCCGCGGGGGGTGTCGAGGGGGACGAAGCCGGCGACGGTGCGGTGCGCGGGCGATTCGGCGACGAGGTAGTCGAGGTATTCCGGGGCGAGTTCGCGGACGAGGCGGCGGGCGCGGGCGGTGCTGGTGTCGATCTGCTTCTCATACTCGGCGAAAAGCGCGGCGCGCTCCTCGCGGTATTTGGCGACGGCGGCGACGACGGAGGGCGGGGAGGCGGGGGCGACGCCGACCTCGGGCAGGTCGAGGGGATCGGCGCTGCTGGCGAAGATGCCGTAGAGGGAATAGTAGTCGGCGGTGGGGACGGCGTCGAATTTGTGGTCGTGGCAGCGGGCGCAGGCGAGGGTGAGGCCGAGCAGGCCGCGGCCGACGGTGTCGATGCGGTCGTCGACGATGAGCTGGGGCGCCTCGAGGTTGCCCTCGAAGCGGCGGCCGACGGTGAGGAAACCGAGCGCGCGGAGATCGGGCTGCTCGGCGGCGGGGAGGCGGTCGGCGGCGAGCTGCTCGCGGACGAAGCGGTCGAAGGGGCGGTCGGCGTTGAAGGCGTCGACGACGTAGTCGCGGTAAGTATGGGCGAACGGGATACGGCGCTCGCCGTCGGTGGATTTTTCCGTGGTGTCGGAGTAGCGGGCGACGTCGAGCCAGTGGCGGGCCCAGCGCTGGCCGTATTCGGGGCGGGCGAGCAGTTGGTCGACGAGCGCGGAAAAGGCGGCCGGGCCGGGCGCGGCGGCGAAAGCCTCCACTCGGTCGTAGGATGGCGGCAGGCCGAGGAGCGCGACGTAGGCGCGGCGGACGAGCGTGCGCGGATCGGCGGGAGGATTGGGCGCGAGGTTTTCGGCGCCGAGGCGGGCGCGGACGAAGCGGTCGATCGGGTGGGCGTCGGGCGGGAGGCCGGCGGGCGTGGGCACGGGCGGCGCAACGACGGGGCGGAAGGCCCAGTGGTCGCGGGCCTGCGCGAGCGTCATGGCGGCGGGCTTGGGCGCGGCGGCGGACGGTGCGGCGGAGCGCGGATCGGGGGCGCCGCGGGCGATCCATTCGGTGAGCACGGCGACCTCGGCGGGCGGGAGCGGCTCCTGGGGCGGCATCTGCAGGTCCTCGTTTTTGTAGCCGATGGCCTCGACGAGGAGACTGCGCGCGGGATCGCCCGGGACGAGGGCGGGGCCGGAGTCGCCGCCGGCCTGCCAGCCGGGACGCGAGTCGAGGCGGAGACCGCCCTTCTGTTTCTGGTCGCCGTGGCACTCGGTGCAGCGGGCGAGGAGGAGCGGCCGGACCTTGGACTCGAAAAACGCGAGGTCGTCGGGCGCGAGGGCGGCGCCGGCGGGCGGGGTGTCGGCGGCGCGGAGCGCGGCGGCAAACAGGGCCGCAAGCGCGAGCAACGCGGGGACGAAGCGGGGGCAACTCATCGGGGCGTGCGCATCGAAGACGCGGCGCGCCGGGGGTGTCGAAGGGAATTCACGCGTCCGCGCGCCCATCGCCGCGGACGGCGGGAGCGCGCGGACGGTTTGGAGCGGTCAACCGACGGGAAGGGCGGCGTCGAGTTCGAGTTCGAACAGGAGATCGTCGCGGCAGACGACGGAGTGGGTGTGGACGACGGGCATGGCCTCGAGGCCGCGCTCGGCGCACCAGTCGGCGAAGTGCTGCCGGTAGGCGGCGTCGCGGTAGTAGGCGGTGGCGCGGGTGACATCGCGGTAGTCGAGCCCGCGCGACTGCAAGATCGCGACGATGACCTCCATGGTGAGGTCGATCTGTTTGCGGATCTGGCCGACCCAAGCGGTGGCGCCGCCGGGATGAATGCTGGCGGTGCCGGAAACGGTGAGGCGGCGCAGGCCGCCGGACTCGATCTCCATGGCGCGGCTGAACGCGCTGCCGTAGGCGGGAGCGGGGCACTGGAGCGGCGACGCGATTTCGCGGGCGAAAGAACGCGCGCCGACGAGCGGACGCACGGCCCAGGCGGCGACGGCGAGGGCGGCGCCGTCGATGTTGCGGGCGCCGATGCCGGTGCTGGCGGGCAGCGAGCCGGTGCGGAAATTCACGCGCGCGTAGTGCGCGGTGCGGACGCGGTTGAACTCACCATACCAGGCGAGGATGTCCTCGTTGTAGAACCAGGTGCGGACAACGTCGCCCAGTTCGAAGCCGGCCTGATCGAGGGCCCACTCGAGGTTGCCGAACATCTGCTGCACCTGCGCGGGTGCACCGAGGGCGAGGGAGGTGGGGCCGAGGCCGCCGAGCAGGCAGTGGCGGGCCTCGCCGTCTTCCCAGACGGAGCCGACGATGCGGTGGCCGAGGCGGACGCGGGCGACGGGGCGGCCGGAGACGGCGAAGGCCTGCACGCCGGCGAGCGGCGCGCCGTCGCAGTCGGCGCCCTCGACCCAGGTGACGGGCCACTGGGTTTCGCCGAGGGCGGTGCGCATCGCGGCCTCGACCTCGCGGCGCGCGGCGACGGCGCCGTAGAGCATGAGGGAGAGCAGTTCGGCTTCCTGCGCGGCGAGGGCGTGCGCGAGGCGCTCGAAGATTTCGACGAGCGGTTCACCGGCGCGGGGCGTCTCGGTGAAAATGAATTCGGAACAGGTGGCGGCGCGCGGGGCGGGGACGGAGCCGGCGGCGAGGCGTGCGACCGGCGTGAAACCCA
>JBILLY010000368.1:0-5356 GCA_044375835.1 Opitutaceae bacterium | reverse complement strand
CGCTGGCGAGCAGATCGGACAGATCCTGCCCGGTGACAAACGGGTCGGGCGGCTCGGCGGGACCGGCGTCGCCCGCGCCGAAGTAGAGCATGCCGTCGGGCCCGAAGCGGAGATTGCCGCCGTTGTGGCCGCCCTGGAGCCAGGTGATGAGCACGGTGCCGCTGGCGTGATCGAGCCGGGGGACGGGATCGGCGGTGACCGTGAAACGGATGATGCGCGTGCCGTCCTCGTGATTGCGTTTGCCCGGCACCACGGCACGCGCGAGCACGTAGCAAAAACGGTTCTCGGCGAAGCGCGGGTGAAACGTGAGCGCGAAAGCCTCGTTGAGCTCGCGGTCGAAGACCGACACGTCGCCGAAGGGATCGGGCGCGGCGACGTCGGCGGCGGCGCGGAAGGAGCGGAGTTTGCCGCCCTGCTCGACGACGACGAGGCGGTCGGTGCCGGGGAGGACGGCGACCTCGAGGGGCTTGGCGAACTCGAGCCGGGGAAACGCGCGCTCGACGCGATACGGCGACGGAGGCTCGGGCGTGCCGCGGACGGCGGAGGTGGTCCAGGGAGTCCGGGGGACGGCGGGACTTTCCGCGGCGTGCAGCGACGCGACGAGGAGAAGCAACGTGGCGAGGAAACGGGGCTGGCGGGGTAACTTCACGCCAGCCGAGGTTCGCGGAGGAGCAGCCGCGACGAAAGCCCGAATACGCGCGCATGGCGCGTGGATGTTCAGCCCGCGAACTCGAGCGGCTACGCGCTCCGCGGCACGATGGCGCCGTGGCGGGTGAGCTCGGCGCGGATGTCGGCGAGCGGCACCCGGAGCGGCGTCGAGCCGCTGCGGGCGGCCAGCGCCGCCGTCACCCCCGCGGCCTGGCCCATCGCCCTGCACGAGGTCTGCACGCGCCGGCTCCTGCTGCAGGAAGCGCAACATGCGCAGCAGCGACCGGCGGCCGGCGATGTTGGTTTCGGAGTGCGACTCAGAGGTCGGGCCGTCGGCGCCGACGAGGTGGTTGCCGCTCTCGCCGCCCTTGCCGAGCCAGCCGGCGACGGTGCCGTTGATGTCCGTGCGCTTGAGCGCGCCGTAAATCCGGATCTGATGCCGCCAGTGCTGGCGCCCGGTCGGCACGGTGAAGTCGGGCAGCGGGTCGTTGTTCAACTCCGCCGTCTTCTTCACCCGCTCCCAGCCGATGCCCGCGACCACTGGTTTGCCCCAAGCGTGGAAGAGCCCGGGGAAATCCACGCCGCCCGTCGTCGTCGTGCCGCCGAGTTGGCTGCCGGCTTCGACGAGCATGGTCCTCGCCCCGAGGTGACCGGCTTGGATCGCGGCGATCGCGCCGGCGGAGCCGCCGCCGATCACGAGCACGTCGGTCTCGAGCCGGCGCAGAGCGGGCGGCGGCGGGGCGGCGACGACCACGCTGCCGGCGGGAAGGGTTCCGAGCGTAGTGAGGACGTGGCGACGTCTCATGCCGACGGAGGTGAAATGCCGGGTTCAACGGCGCGAACGGTGGATTGACTCAGAGCGCGTTGAAAAAGGGCCACGATAGGGAGGTTTTTCGACGCCCACTCGGAACGTCGGGCGCACGCCCACGGTGGTCGTGACGCCGAACTTTCGGAAACATTGGGCCACGGCCGGATTGGGGCCGACCCGCTCCATGGGGATGAAGGGATCGTCGAGCACTTCGCGCAGCGAGAAGAACCCGGTGACGCGCACGGCGAAGCGATACGAGCCGCCGACGTCGAGGTCGGCCCGTTGCCGTTGAAAGCGGGTGTTGTTGGCGTCGATCGGTCGCGCATCGGCCCGGATGGCGTCGGCCCGAAGGCCCAGCCGGCCGAGCGAGTAGCCCAATCCCGCGGCAACGAGGTGCGGCGACGTGGTGGCGACCGCCACTTGGGCATAGTTGCGGGAGTAGCTGGCGCGGACGCCGAAGCCCCTGAACGGTCCGGGCGGAGAACGGCGAATTCGGGGGGACTGCGCAGATCAAGCGCACGAAGGTTCGGTCGAGACCAACGCCCGAACCGGCGCGGGCCGCCCGCCAAGCCTCACCGGGCCGAACCGATTTCGGCGACCATGAGGCGGGTCCACTCGCCTTCGTTCACGTTGAAATAGATGCGGCGGCCATCGGCGCTGAAGATCGGGTGCGGGTGATTTCGGCGCCACGATTTCGCGCCCTTGCTGTTGTCGAAACGATGCACGATCGCGTGGCTGCCGCCGTCCACGGCGCAAACGACCACGCCCCACTCGCCGGGCTTGCCGCCCAGGGCCGCAAGCGCGCCGTCCTTGACGAAGAGTTTTCCGTCCGGGCTGACGGCCGGGTGGTCGCCGGGCAGGTGCGGCACGTCGGGCACGCGCGTGAGTTTCCCGCCGTCATCGATGTCGAAGAAGGAATTCGAGGCCTCGACCAGGCGGCGCGAGTCGGGGTGCCAGCCGGGGTGGCCCCACTTCTCGCGCATGAAGACCGGCTCGCGCGCCACAAGATCGTAGACGACGGTGCCCTGGCGGTGGCTGGCCCGGCCGGAGCGGTAGTTGTTCTTCGCGCCGTCCGGGCCGGGCGCGGACATCTTGAAGAACACGCGGCGGCCGTCCGGCGAGATGTGCGGGAAAAAAATCGAGGTCGTCCGGCCGCCGAACTCCTTGGCCAGCCATGCGCCGTAGCGGCGCTCGACCTCGGCTATCGTGACGACGGTGCGGAGGGCGCCCGTGGCGGCGTCGAGAAACTCGAGGTCGCGGTGCGGGCCGGGGTTCCAGTGGCAGCCGTAGAGGGGCAGCACGTCGTCGACGGCACGGCCGAAGCAGAGCTGGCGATCCACGGCGAGCGTGCGATCGCGGCCGGTGTCGAGATCGACGACGTGAACGCTCCAGCGGTCCTGCTTCACGTCGTGGTAGGCGACGCGGCGGCCGTTGCTGATCCATTGCTGGCAGGCGGCGCGGTGGGCGTCCTCGGTGTCGAGCCCGCGCGCGACGACGGTCTCGCGGCCCGTCGCGCGATCGAGCACGACGAGATCGCCTTTTTCGCCGGAGGGCGTCGTCGAGACGTAGAACAACACGCGCGTGCCGTCGGGGCTCTCGGGGTTTGCGAGGTAGTAGGAGTGGATCGTGTGGCGCGGGGCGGCGGCGCCGACCGGGAGGATTGAAACGCCGGTGCGCCAAGGCGCGACGGGATCGGCGACGGACGCGGCGGAGAGCGTGGCGCCGAGGAGGGAAACGAGAACGCGGGCGAGGACGCGGATTTTCATGGGCGGCGGGATCAGAAGGTGCCTTTGACGCCGAAGGTCCACGACGCGCCGTAATCCTCGCGGCGGCGGAACTGCGCGTGCGGCGGCGTGCCGGGGCCGGCGATTTCGAAGTCCTCGACGGCGGCGCCGATGTTGCGGAGGTTGAAGAAGCCGGCGACGCGGCGGGTGAAATAATACTCGCCCTGCACGTCGAGGTTGAGGCGCTTGCTGCGCCAGTTGAAGGTGCCCGGCTCGATGCCGACGCCCGTGACGGGCGCGAGGCGGCGGCGGCCTTGGTAATTCCACCCGGCGCGCAGGCGGAACGCCTCGCGGTTCAGGCTCACGCCCCAGTTGTAGGTGCGCGGCACGTAGCCGCTGAAGTTGGCGTTGACGTCGCCCGTCGTGCGCAGCGCGGTGAAATTCGCGAAGACTTGGACGCCGCGCGCCCAATGCGGCAGGAAGGTGAGCGCCTGCTTGTAGTCGGCCTCCAGGCCGCTCATGCGCACGGTGTTCGGGAGGTTGTATTGCGTGGCGACGTCGTAGTTGCCGTAGACCGAGGGGTCGAGGTCGTAGAGGTCGAGAAATTCGGGCGTGGGGCGGAACACCGTCGCGCCGAAGAAATTCTCGAAGTCGCGGCGGAAAGCACCGACCGCGAATTGGCCGACCTTCTCGAAATAGTGCTCGAGACGCACCTTCACGGTGCGCGCCTGCCAGGCTTTGATGGCGACGTTGTTCACGGTGATCCGGTTGCCGGGGGAGCTGCCGGCCTCGGTGTCGGGCAGCGTGAGGCCGCCGGCGTATTGATTGTAGTCGGGCCGGCCGACGGACGTGTAGTAGGCGGCGCGGGCGACGAGGTTTTCGCGCAGCTCATAGCTGGCGTTGAGGCTGGGGAAGAGGCGGAGGTATTCCTTCTCCGCGCGCGCGCCGCGGTCGAGGAAGGTGAGCTGGGAGACCCCGAGGGCGTTGGCCGCGGGAACGATCGGGACCGGCTGCACGCCGGCTTGCGCGGGGTTGCCGTCGATCACGCGGCCGGAGGCGTCGCGCTGGACATTGCGCGTCGGGTCGCTGAGCGGGCCCTCCGCCTTGACGTTGGCCTGCTCGGCGCGGACGCCGCCGGTGAGCTTGAGGCGCCGGCCGAGCAGCGCGACATCGCCGCGGAGGTAGGCGGACGAGATCGTCTCCTGCGCGCGTTTGGAGAGGGAGACGGCGTTGCGGTAGTCGGTGTTGGGGTTGGCGGTGAAATGGTTCGGGTTCGCGCGGAAATACTCCCAGGCGGCCTGCGGGCTCATCCATTGGATCTGTCCGAAGCCGAACGGGGCGCCGCGCAGGGAAAGATCGCGATCGACCAGGAACGACGCGCGGTCGTCGCTGCCGGCGGCGGTGGGCGTGGTGGAGGCGCGGCCATCGGCGCCGACGAAGCTGAGCGCGGCGTTGGTGCCGCGCATGTCGCGCTGCACCTGCCGCACATCGAGGCCGCCCTTGAGCGTGACGGGCACCTCGCCCACCCGGAGGACGCGGCGGGCATTGGCGTAGGCGGTGCGCTTCGCGTCGACGGAGTCGCGGGGGTTGGGACTTCCGGCGGCGGTGAGCGCGTAGCTGCCGAGGTCGGCGGGGTTGACGGCGGCGGCCGTCGCGCCCTCGGTCACGCGGATGAGGCCGGGCCGCAGGTAGAAGATGTCCTCGAACGCGAGCGTGACGCCGGTGCGCCGCGCGGTCATCGAGCCGAAGTAACCGCGCGAGGTGTCGCGGAGGACATTCGTGGAGTGCGAGTAGCCGGCGCCGGCCTCGAGCCGCCACAGCGGCCCGTCGTGGCGGAAGACGAGGCTCGGCATGTGGAGATCGCCGCTGCGCCAGCGCGCGGAGTTGGCGTTGGTGATCTCGCCGGTGCCGGGGGTGCCGCGGGAGAAACCGGGCCCGAAGCCGCCGGCCGCGACGGCGTTCATCGTGTAGGTGAGCGTGTTGCCGACAAACTCGGAGGCGAACTGCCCGAATTGGTAGGAGAACGAGAGCGTCGAGCGGTTCGCGACGCGGTAGTCCACCGTGGCGCCGAACGATTTCCGGTCGTTGAACTTGATTTGGTCGAGCAGGAGGAAGGCGGAAAGGTAGGGGCGGTCCGGCGTGGTCGCGGGAAAGGTGGTGCCGTTGGTCGCGGCCG